>JAJZDO010000169.1 GCA_021805955.1 Acidobacteriota bacterium | reverse complement strand
CGCCATGGGCGCCACCAACCTGCGCATACTCACCCACCATATTTTGCCGAATATTATCCAGCCCGTGATGGTCCAGGCTGCGATGGGAATGGCGGGCACGATTCTTGCCGAAGCCACTCTCAGCTTCCTGGGCCTCGGCGTGCCGCCGCCCATGCCCAGCTGGGGAGTCATGCTGAACGATGCACGCGCGCATTTGTTCGACGCTCCGCACATGGTCATCTTCCCTGCCATTGCCATCATGCTCGCCGTGCTTTCCTTCAACTTCATCGGCGACAGCCTGCGCGACCAACTCGATCCGCGCACGCGGATCGCAGTCGGCGCCGCCGCAAATTACTAGAGCAATTCTCCTGTCGATGCAGAATACAAATTGCAGGCGCCTTTCGCTCTATAGCGATGGGAGAGCCTCTCTAAACCTCATTCGGCATTCGGCTGGGAAGGAAAATCGAAAAATAAGTACCGCTCTTGCCCGGGCGCACGCTGCTGCGCATTCGGATCGAGCCGCCAAGTCGGCTTACAATCCCCTGGGCAACCCAAAGGCCGAGGCCGATCCCTTGCTCTCCCTTGGTGGTAAAGAATGGCTCGAAAATACGGACCTCCTCATGCGCCGGGATTCCGACACCGCTGTCGACAATGACGATCCGAACGCCTTGCATCGCTGGCTTGTTCCCATGGGACGATCCGCGAACGCGGATGGCAATGGTTCCACCTGTCTTGGTAGCTTCCATCGCGTTCACCAGGAGGGTCGCGAATACCTGACGAATCTCGCCCGGATAGCTGTTGATTGTCTCGCTTGTCAGATACTGCTTCCTTACGGTGATCCCTTTCGCTTCGATCCGTTTGCTGTACAGGTTTAAGACGCCTTCGAGCACCTCCTCGATGTCGACCGCTTTGGGTGCCGCGCTCTCTCTGAAAAAACTTAAGGATTGACGGGTCAACTCCGTTACGCGGTCAAGTTCCTCGACCACCATCGTCGCATAGACTCGGTCCTGCTCGTCCAACTTCGCAGACCCCTGCAATAAAGTCATCAGGTTCGTGACCGCTTGCAAGGGATTGTTGATCTCATGCGCCAGCGTAGCGGCCAGTCGTCCCGCGGCGGCCAGTTTCTCGGATTTGATTAAAGCTGCTTCGGCGAGTTTGCGCTCGGTGATGTCCTCGATGGCAAGCAGGATCATCGGCTGCCGGTCATTCGTTTGGAAAAGCGTCTGGGCATTCAACAGCATCTTTCTGCAGCCCAGATTCTCGAAGTCATGCTCCACCTCGAAATCCGCCACGGGCTGGCGTTTGGACAGGACTTCCTCCAGCAACTCGCGTAACTGGGGGATGTTCCACTGCCCATTGCCCAGCTTGAATAAGGGTTGGTTGACTGTCTGGTCCGGCGAAACCTTGAAAGTGCTCTGGAAAGACTTATTGATTGCGATGACTCGAAGCTCCGCATCGAGCACCAGCAGCGGCTCTCTTACCGTATCGATCATTCCGCGGAGGAATTCAGCCGAACGCCGGAGCCGCTCGTTGGCGCTTTTCATTGTGTCGATATCCAGCAGCACCAGCACAATGCCATCGATCTTGTTATCCATCGTCCGGTAAGGCAGGATGTGCAAGGAATGCCAGCGGTCTTGCAGGTCCTGTACATCGCGCTCCACCGACTGCAGGCTCTCCAGCACCTTCGCGATCATCTCTTCCAGGTCCGGCACTTTGATATTGAGCCGAATGTCCGCGATCGGCCGGCCCACATCGGAGGAAACCGCCTTCACCAACTGGTCCGCGCTGGGAGTCAAACGCCGTATCCGCAGATTGCGGTCCAGCATGACAACGGGAATCTTTGTGCTGTTCAGAAAGTTCGAGAGATCGTTGTTCAAATCGTGGAGTTCGGCGTTTTTGTGGCCAAGCTCGTTGTTGAGCGAGTTCAGTTCCTCATTGGCGGACTGAAGCTCTTCTTTGGAGGTTTCCAGTTCTTCGTTGGTGCTTTGCAGTTCCTCATTCGCCGACAGTATTTCCTCGTTCGCCGATTGGAATTCTTCCCGGACGGCATCTTCCGACTCGGTGGCGGCGCGCAAGGATTCCAGCGTAGCGGCAAGTTCCTGCTTCAGGCGCGTGAATTCCCGGCCCTTCGCCGTGCCATGCTTGGCTGTGAGCTTCTCCCCTGGGCCGGAAATCTTTGTAACATCCTCGAACAACACCAGAAAATAACGCTCTTCCTCCGATGGGTTCTTGTCCCCCAGCGGCGAAACAGAAACATTCAGGATCCTCTTATGGCTATTTCCATCAAACGAGATATTGTTTTTGCTGACCGGCGCATTCTTCTTCCTGGCGCCGCCGATTAACGATCGCAGCTCCAGCGCCAACCCATTGCGCGCCAGCTTAAGCAGATTCAGGCTCGGTTTGCCTGGCGCCGGTTCCAGATAAGGGGTCGTGCGTCCGCGGAACTGGACCACTTCCATCGCATTGTTGATGACGACTCCGACCGGGGCGTGGTGCTTCAAAACAAAGCGGTCAGCCTCCGCCTCTACGTCCAGTTTGCGTTCCTGCGCGCCTTGGGACTCGCTCGCCTTGTTGGCAACATCCGCGCCGCTTCCAGCCGGATAGCGGGTCTGGGAAAAGTTATAATGTAGCCGCGAGACGGCCGACTTCTTGGCATAAATTTTGTACTTCTTGTCCACCGTGGAGAACAGGTTGGGAAAGCCGGAGATGCTTTCAGAGCTTCCCAGGACCAGAAACCCGGAAGGCTTCAGCGCGTAGTGCAGGATGGGTATGATTTTCTTTTGCAGGTCCGGTCCCAGATAGATGAGCAGGTTGCGGCAGACGACAACGTTCATCTGCGAAAAAGGTGGATCGTAGGCCAGGTTCTGCCGCGCGAAGACGCACATGTCCCGCACCGCCTTGTTGATGCGGTAGCCATCCGCCTCTTTGACGAAGAAGCGCCGCAGGCGCTCTGGCGATATCTCCTCCGCGATGCTCTCCCGGTACAGCCCGGTGCGCGCTTTCTGAATGCCTTTTTCGTTCAGGTCCGTTCCAAATATCTGCGCCTGGAAGCTGGCCGCCTTGTTACCCAAAAACTCCAGCAGCGTCATCGCCAGCGAGTAGGTCTCTTCGCCCGTGGAGCAGCCAGGCGCCCACATTCGGATGGTCCCTTTGTTGCCCTTGTCCTTCACGATTGCGGGATAGACTTGTTTCTTCAATGCCTCGAAAGTCTCCAGGTCGCGGAAGAAGCTGGTCACCGGGATGAGAACGTCGTCGTACAGCTTCTCCGCCTCTTCGGGATGCCCCCTCAAATGCTTCGCGTATTCGCCCAGCGATCCGAGCCGGAGGATCATCGCGCGCCGCATGGCGCGCCGATAAATGGTATTGGGCTTGTACTGGGAAAAATCGGCGCCGCTCACTTTGCGCAACAGGTTGAGAATTCCGTTGAAATCGTCCTCGCCGCCCGAGAAATGTTCGCTGTCTGCTTCATCCTTGATCTGACTCACATAAGGATGGCGATGTATCCGCTCCAGCTCTTTTGCAATTGCTTTTGGCGGCAGAACAAAGTCCACGCATCCGGAAGCGATGGCGCTGCGCGGCATGCCATCGTACTTCGCAGTGGCGGGGTCCTGTGCGAAGGTAAAGCCCCCGGCCGCCTTGATGTCGGTCACGCCTAAAGTGCCATCGGCTCCGGTGCCTGAAAGCACGATTCCAATTGCGACGCTCTTGCGCTCCGCCGCCAGCGAGCGCATGAAAAAATTGACCGATAAATGCTGGCCCGGTTCTTTGCTGCGCGGCGTCAGGACAAAGGCGCAGTCCTCGATCGCCATGAAAGCGCCGGGGGGAATCACGTAGACGCGATTGGGCCTGATCCTGATCCCTGACTTGACCTCGTCGACCGGCATCTTGGTTGCTTTGGAAAGGATTTCCGCCAGCAGGCTGTGATGGCTCGGATCGAGGTGCTGCACCAATACGAACGCCATTCCGGTGTCCATCGGCAACGCGTGAAAGAATTCCGTGTATGCTTCCAGTCCGCCGGCGGACGCTCCGACTGCCACGATTGGGAAAGAAGCATTTTGAGTGACAGCTATTTTGCTGGGACTTTCTTCCGCGGAGGAAACGGGTTTGGGCGCTCGTGACTTCATCTTCGGTTGCGCCTGCTCTCTAGTGCGCCCAGCGGCACGTGATGCTTTGAGACCAGACTGGACGGAGCCAACTCAGGGAAGTTTACACTAACAGCGAAGTGTAGCAGATGGCCCGGTAAAATGTGCGCTGGGTCGCCAACCGCGGCAGCGCCAGCTTACAAACCCAACCCGCCATCCAGCGCCAAAAATTTGTCTGTCGATGCCGTGGGCCAGTGGCGAAATACAGGAGTGCTTCGGTGCGGGTGCGTCAAGACATTTACGCAAAAATCACGGTCTTGTTTGCATAGCAAAGGATGCGGCGCGCCAGATGCCACTGCACCGCGCGCGACAGCACAAGCCGCTCCAGATCGCGGCCTTTTTGGATGAGCCCCAGCATCTGATCGTTCTGCGAAACCCGCGCCACGTCCTGCTCGATGATCGGGCCGTCGTCCAGAATCTCGGTCACGTAATGGCTGGTCGCTCCGATCAATTTAACCCCGCGCGCAAAGGCCGCGTGATACGGCTTCGCGCCAGTAAACGCCGGCAGAAACGAGTGGTGCACATTGATAATGCGCTGCGGATAGGCCTGAACGAACTTGGGCGACATGACCTGCATGTAGCGGGCAAGAATCACCAAATCGACTTTGCTTGCGGAAAGAAGCGCCAGCTGCTCCTCTTCCACCCGCGCCTTGGTTTCAGCGTTCACCGGCAGGAAGTGGAAGGGTACTTCATAAAAATCGGCCAGCTTCCTTGCCTTCTCATGATTGCTGATGATCAAGGAAAACTTGCAGTGAAACTCATCCGTCTGGTGCCGATGCAGCAGGTCCGCCAGACAATGCAAATAGTGCGAGACGAAAATCGCGACGTTCTCCGGCGCCTCGGCAAAATGGAGTTGCCAATTCAAGCTCAACTGCTCGGCTAAGGGCGCGATCACGCGACGAAACTGCGCTGCATCGCAAGCCGCGTTGTCCGTAGTGAACTCCACGCGCATAAAAAAAAGTCCAAGCTCTGCATCCTGGTGTTGGTCCGCGTTGAGAATGTTCGCATCGTATTCCCGTACCAGAAAATTCGCGATGGCCGCCACCAGACCTTTGCGGTCCGGACAATCGATCAGCAGGATGGCAGTCTTGGACATGGCCAGAAAATAGCTTTCAAGAGCGCATATGGAATGTTCTTACTTACTATAGAAGGCAACGTTACCCATCGCCTGCATCGTAGACAGAGCATGTCCTTTCGACAGCGCTGCTTGCGAACGGCAGTGGGCGCGGCGCGAGTGATTCAAGTCGTCCTAATTGACATGCGGATTGGCTGGATTTCCGATGCGCGTGGGCTGTGGCGTCCAGAAGCTGGATGCGTTTCCAGACGCCGCTCCATTGCAGAAAAAGCGAATATCGTCAATGCTTGCCGCGATAGAAGACGCGCCAAATTTTTCCCTTCTGGCTGTCTGTAATGTAGATCGAGCCGTCCGGCGCCTGCGCAATCCCGTCGGGACGCGCGACCGCGGCGGAGGGATCCATCAGCGGCCCCTTCCCTTTGAATCCATCCGCGAAGACCTCATATTGGCCAGAGGGCTTGCCGCCGACAAAAGGCTGAAAGGTCACGTTGTATCCCGCCTGCGGCAGCGGCGCGCGGTTCCAGGAGCCATGAAAGGCAATGAATGCGCCTCCGCGATAACGCGCGGGAAACTGATGGCCGCTATAAAACATTACGTCCACGGGCGCCCAGTGGGCCGGGAAGCTCGCAATGGGCAACTTGTATTGGCTGCATCGGCCAACCTTGGTGCCATCGCCGCCGTATTCCGGATTCAGCACCAGCTTCTGCGTTTTGTAGTTGAAGAAGCAATATGGCCAGCCGAAGTTCGATCCCATCACAGCACTCTACAA
>JAJZDO010001040.1 GCA_021805955.1 Acidobacteriota bacterium | reverse complement strand
GCGCCACCTTGCCTGCCGGAACTACCAAGAGCGGCTCAGCGCTGGCGGATTTTTATCTCGGACTCGATTCCCAATTCTTCCAGGACAACGGACGGAAAGCCTATCTCCGTTCATACAGGCCATCGCTATTCATACAGGATGATTGGAAGACGACCAAGACTCTGACCCTGAATCTCGGCTTGCGATGGGATCCGTGGCTGCCGCCAATCGACCTGAACAATACTTTGGTAGGGTTCGAGCCTGGGTTTCAATCCAAGATTGCTCCAGATGCGCCAACGGGTCTTATGTTCCAGGGCGACACTGGGATGCAACCCTCGGTCTACATGAAAAACTGGAAAGATTTTGCCCCACGCGCCGGTTTCGCCTGGGATATTGCCGGCAATGGAAAGCACGTCGTTCGAGGGGCCTATGGAATCTTCTATGGCTTTCCAGAGGGACTGCTGTATCAACGAACCGATGCCATGCAGCCCGTGGACTTATATCTGACTTACCCCGCTCCTCCACCCGCCTGGGACAATATCTATGCCGGGTATCCTGGCGGAGACCCATTCCCTCGCGCACATGTAGGCCCGAGCCAATTTGCAAATTATACCTTCTCGCTTCCTGTTTCCGGCGGCGTGCTCGATCCCACTTCCAAGGTTGCCTATACGCAGAACTACAACCTCACAATCGAGCAGCAGCTTGGCACTAAAATGGCAGTCTCGATCGCCTATGTTGGCGACCATAGCGAACACATCATGGGGTCTCGGCAAACCAATCCCGCAGTTTATATTCCCGGCCAATGCGGGAAAACAGCATGTTCCACAGTCGGCAATGAAAACTCCCGCCGCCTGTATCCTGGAATGAGCGCACTTGAAATTGCTCAATCGTATGAGTACGAGGAATTCAACTCGCTACAAGTCAACCTGACTCGACGTCAAACAAACGGGCTCACGCTCCTCACCAACATCGTATGGTCGAAAACGATCGACGATACTTCAAGCGCGACTGAAGGAAATCCCGGGCCACCGAATCCTTTCAACCTGAAAAGCGGCCGTGGCCCCGCCGATTTCGACCAGACGATACGCTTTGTCCTGTCGGCAAATTACCTAACTCCACGAGTGAACGTTCGAGGATGGGAAAGCGCGGTCATCAACAACTGGCAGGTGAATGGAATTGTCTCCCTTGATAGTGGTTTCCCTTACACCGTACTTAGCGGCACTGATCGATCCTTGTCTGGCGTGGGCTTTGACTTTGCCGATCAGGTGGGCAATCCTGCGCGTCCCGCCGGCGTGAGCAAAGTGAAAGAATATTTCAATACAGCCGCGTTCGTGCCAGCCGCGATCGGAACCTTTGGCGACATAGGTCGCAATGGCCTACGCGGTCCAGGGTATGCCGACGTGGATGCTTCAGTCTTCAAATATATATTCCGCTTCAACCGGATACAAACCCAGTTCCAGGCGGAGGTATTCAATGGGCTGAACCATACGAACTTCAACAACCCAGTCTCGTCTATCTCGGCAGGTACATATGGGCAAATCACCGGGGCAGGCTCTCCACGCGTCTTCCAATTTGCTCTCAAGGTGACGTTTTGAGGGGTGGAAGTGTTGTAGTGAAAATGTGAATCTATAAAGCGAATTGACAGTTGGTGTAGTTATTTGTGAAAGGGAGTCATTCTGATCGGAGCGTAGCGGAGTGAAGAATCCAGAGAATATGCGCTTGGCATTGCCGCCGTCGCCTTCTGGATTCTTCGCTCCGCTCAGAATGACTCATCCCATTTTCAACTGTAGCATCTGTAAATCGGCCATAGAATGCTGAGCTGAAAGCAGCGAATCGTGAGCGCGATTCGCTGCTTTTTTGGGGAAGGTAGAAGAGAGGGCGACAGGTTTTTGCCGTCAGGGATGGAGGAGCTTCATGCCCGCTTCCTAACGGGACAGATGCCCATTGACAATGTTTTGGGCAGGCTTGCCGTCGAGCACGCGTGCAACATCTTCGCAGATGGTCTTGGTGACACGCTGCTGCGCCTCGCGGGTAAAGGCCGCAATGTGGGGCGTGAGGATTACATTCGGCAGAAGTTCCAACTCCCCCGGTTCGGGAGGCTCCTTGGCGCGAACATCCAGGGCTGCTCCGGCAATCTGTTTAGCTTTGAGTGCTGCGAGCAAATCCGCTTCACGCACTACCTCTCCGCGCGCGGTATTGATGAAATAGGCCGTGGGCTTCATCTTCCGAAAGCGAGTTCCATCCATAAGTCCGATGGTTTGCGGAGTTGCTGGAAGGTGGCAGGAGACGATGTCGGCGTGTGCAAGCAGCTCATCGAGTTCTACGAGCTTGGCATTCAGTTCGCTTAAGTACACATTGTCCTGCGTGAGGAACGGATCATATGCGAGGATCTTCATCCCAAACGCTTGCGCTCGCCTGGCAGTCAGATAGCCGATCTTGCCCGCGCCGATAATGCCGAGAGTCTTTCCGTACAGTTCAATTCCGATGAATTGCTGACGGTTCCAGTTGCCGCCCTTGGTGTCGTAGTTCGCGTTGGGAATGGAGCGCGCCAGCGACAGCATCTGTCCGATTGCAATTTCCGCGACGCTGATGGCGTTCTGGTCCGGAGTGTAGGTGATCAGAATGCCGGCCTTGGTCGCATAGTCGACATCGACATTATCGAGGCCGACGCCAGCACGCCCAATGACCTTCAGATTTGGAGCCGCAGCCAAGAGCGCGGATGTGACTCGCGTCTGGTTGCGAACAATCAGGGCGCGAAATTCGGCGATCTGCGTCGCGAGCGCATTGGGATCTTTCCATAAGTCTGGCAGACAGGAAACGTCGAATCGTGTGCTGAGCGCGTCGACAGCAGCTCCGCGGATGTTCTCAGAAATCAGGATGTCTCGCATGACTTAAATGGCCGCCTCTTGATAATGGAAAGGAACATTCAACCGGGTACACCATTGCTCGATCTCCGCGAGAATTTCTTTGGAGAGAGTGATTCCCCGCGCGCTGTTGGTTTGTGCATTTCTCGCCGAGCGTTCGCCGGGAACGAGGATTTCCTCGACTCCGGGACGCTTCCTGCAAGCTTTGATGCCGTCGATTGTATGGTCCATGCGCTGCGTGAATTCATCCAGATCCATGAAGGCGGGGATGTGGAGCAAACAGAAAAAATGACCCACATCCTGTTTGCGATCCAAGTCTTTGTACATCGACCCGATGGCAGGACCAATGGCTGCACCGGATAAGACGCTGCTGAAGACTTCCACCATGAGCGCAAGCGCGTAGCCCTTGTGTCCGGCCATTGTGAGAACAGTGCCGAGCAGGGCTTCCTGAGCATCGGTCGTCGGCTGGCCCTGGCGATCGAGGGCCCATCCCAGAGGAATGGGCGCTTTCTTTTTTTGCGCCGCAATAATGTTGCCCCGGGCAATCGTCGATGTGGACAGGTCGATCTTGACGTTGAATCCTTTTCCAGTGGGGAAGGAGGCGGCGATGGGGTTGGTGCCGAAGAAAGCCTGACAGCCGCCCTCCGGCGACATGGCAGGTTCGCAGTTGGTCATGGCTAGCAGGACAAAACCCTGGTCAGCCGCCAAATTGCAGTAGTAGGACAGAGCGCCAAAGTGTTGTGAATTGCGGATCGTGGCGGCCGCAATTCCATTAGTCCGGGCAAGAGGCATCAGTAAGTCGAGGGCCTTTCTTGCCTGGACCTGCCCGAGGCCGTTGGACGCGTCGAGCGTCAGAATACTTCCAATCTGGCGATCGATTTTCAGTTCCGCCCTGGGATCGATCAGGCCCTTTTCAATTCGTTGCAGATAAATATTCAGTCTGGAGATTCCGTGGGTCGCGGTGCCCTGCATGTCCGCGTCGATGAGCGTTTCAGCGAAAATCTTCGCGTCCTTTTCGGGCACACCGACGCCGTTCGCCAAGCTAGCAGCCAAGTTTTCTAGTTCAAGTCTGGAATATGCATGCATGACCTAAATTCCTCAAATGCAGCCTGGCGAATTTCGTCAGAAGTTGCGATTACGCGCTTCTGTACAGTTTGGTGAGAACATATTCGCGATGTCCAAGGGCCTCAGCCGCTGTGAATCGACCGTTGGCAGTTCGAACGATGACATCGATCAACGCATCCCCAGCCTGATCCAGAGTCATTTCGCCCTGCAGGATGGGTGAAACATCGAGATCGATGTGCTCCTTCATGGTGGCAACCGTCTTGGGATTGCCGGAGAGTTTGATCACAGGCTCGATCGGGTTCCCAATGACATTGCCCTGGCCGGTCGGGAATAGATGAATGACTGCGCCGGAAGCTGCCCACAGAGTCACCGCTTCAGCCGCGGCACTCGATGTGTCCATGAACCACAATCCCGGAGTCGTAGGAGCGACTGCAGGCTTGAGGCAACCAACGAATTTCGTCCGCTTGCCCAGCTTCTCGACATTGCCCAGAGCTTTTTCTTCAATCGTTGTGAGACCGCCCGCGATATTTCCCTTGGTAGGTTGAGACTCCGACAGGTCATCTACTTTCTGACTGAAGACAAGGTTGGTATAGTCTTCAAACGCAGCCATAAAGTCTTTTCGGACAGCTTCATTCGCAGCTTTTCCGGCAACGATGTGCTCGGCACCCGTGAGTTCGGTGGTTTCTCCGAAGGAGGCCACGCCGCCAGATTCGCAATGCTTGTCGATGACATTGCCCACCGTGGGGCAACTGGCAAGTCCCGTCGTCGTGTCGGACTCTCCACATTTCACGCTGATGTACAACTCGCTGAGATCACACTCGGTTCGTTGCAGTTCGGTAGCCCACTGTACGAATTCCTTGGCTTTGTAGGAGGCTTCAGCGATGGTGCGAATGTCCCCTTTGCCTTCAATGGAGAAGCCAGCCACCGGTTTTTTGGTCTTGGCGATGCCATCCACGATGCGCTGGGTCCAGCCTGCCTCGATTCCGATGACAACGACGGCTGCGACATTGGGGTTACTTCCAGTCCCAATCATAGTGCGGAAGAACAGGTCGAGGTCTTCACCGAACTGCAACCTGCCATAGGCATGGGGAAGCGCGAGCGTTCCTTTGATATTGTTTGCGACCGCTTCACATGCTGCATTGGAGATGTCATCCACCGGCAGAATAATGACGTGATTGCGGACGCCGACGCGACCATTCTCGCGGCGAAATGCAAAGATTTTATGCTTGGCCATGTCTATGCCCACCTTTTCGTTTTAACGTTATGAACGTGAACATGCTGGCCCGCCTTGATGGGCTGAACCACTCGTCCAATGACACAGCCATACTTCGTAACGGAATCTCCAACGGCAAAATTTCTTAGGGCAAGTTTGTGGCCGAGAGGAATTTTTTCTGTCGACTTGGCTTTCAGGGATTCATTGGTTGTTAAATTGCGGCCGGAACAATCGGAGCCGGCTTCGATATCCACGACCGCGACCCCAACGTCGTCCGCCGCATCATGCACTAGAAACTGAATCATACGATTTGACCTTCTTTCTGAGTATTTCAACTACGTGGAAATGTTTAGACACCGCCGATGGAGACGTGCTTGGTTTCTAAAAACGCTTCGAGACCTTCGGTGCCGAGCTCGCGTCCCCAGCCGCTCTGCTTGACTCCTCCAAACGGAGCCTGGCTGGTGGTGGGTGCGCCATCATTGATTCCCAGGGTCCCGGCTTCAATCTGCTCGGACAGGCGGAACATGCGCCCAATGTCGCTGGTCATCGCATAGGCGCTGAGCCCGTACGGGGATTGGTTGGCGCGCCTGATAGCTTCCTCTTCCGTATCGAAGGTGGTGATTGGGGCAACCGGGGCAAAGGTTTCTTCCTGCATGCAGACAGCGTGGTCGTGGGCCCCATCGATTACAGACGGCTCCAGAAAAAATCCATGGGTCCCGCTCTTGCGCTTGCCGCCCGCCAGAATTTTTCCTCCGTGTTTCACTGCGTCTTCGATCTGCGCCAATGCTCCATCTAAAGCGGACTGATTGACCAGTGGGCCTACGTCCATTCCATCGTCCAGCCC
>JAJZDO010000851.1 GCA_021805955.1 Acidobacteriota bacterium | reverse complement strand
TGCGATAGTAATTGGCGCCGAACAGCATATTGTTCTTGAAGCCGGTACCTTCCGTGTGCGTCTTGAATCCGAACTGATAGTAGGTGCCCCGCTCCAGGTGATAGCTGACGGGATCGACGGCCTGAAACATCCCACCACCGCCGCCGAGTTGCGGTGCTCGCAGGGCTTCCTGAAATCCGCCATACAAACTCAGCCATGGACGGGCCTGGACGGCAACATCGACTGACGGCTCTACCCCGCTGCGGTTTTCATTGGCGGCTGGGCAGGCGTCCTGCACGCTGACTGTCCCCTTCACGCCGCCAAAGTTTCCGTAGCGGCAGGTCGTGCTCAGGGTCGCTCCGGGAGCAAGATTGAAATCCTGCTGGACGGCATTGTAGAAACTCGCGGCAAAGCCAACATAACGAATGCCGGGTGTGATGTGCAGCATCGGGACCGGATGAATGTCATCCTGCAGGAAGATGGCAAAGTCGCTCTGATTGAAGTAACTGGAACGGATCTTACCTCCCACGTTCGCAGTACGCTTGGCACCGCCCCAAGCGGGACCGTAAAAATTATTTCGGCTGTTGTATAAGGCGTGAATGTAGTAGCCGCCGCCGCTGACCGTGTTCCACGGCAGGGTTTTCGTTAGCAGCAGCTTGTCGCCGATGGTATTGGTGTAGGGGTTGTTGTATTCGTTCTGCTGCTGGTTGCCGTCCGTGCCGGAATTGTTCTGATAGACGTCGGTGTAGCGAGCATGTAGTCGCGCGACGTGCATGTACCAGGACAGGTTTTGCACGGTTGTCGTGTTGTCCAGGCGGAAGTTTTCCCGGCCGTAGATCAGCCCCATCTGGTTGGCGTCGTATTTGTTGTAGCTGTTGAAGGGAAGCGTGCTGAAGAAGCCTGAAGTGTGCTGGCTGTACACCTGGCCGGTCGCGGTGCCGTCCATGGTGATGTAGGGGTTTGCCACGACGGGGATCACCTGGGAGCGGTAGCCGCCAGCATAGGCGTAGTAGCTGCCCAGCTCGAAGCTGTTCCCGTTAAATGCTTTCAGGGCTTTGCCAAGAACTGCCCAGTCCTTGCCCGGATTCTTGAATCCATCGGGAGCTTTGCGGAAGTCATCGCCTTTGCCTGCGCCCCCCCCAAGAACTACAGACCAGCCGTGATGGAGGCCCGAACTAGCGTTCGCGACAAGATCTTTCTGCTGATAGCTGCCGTACGTTGCTGTCACATTTGCCTGCGGTTTCTCGGTCGGCTGGACTGGAGTAAATTCCACCGCGCCGCCGACATTGGTGTACCAGCGGTCGGCTGGGCTACCCGGGCCATAGGTCACGTTCAGGTTTTGAATCAAACCGTTTTCAGGAATGGTCGCCGACGGCCAAAGGCTGGTCGCTGGGTCGACGATCGGCACGCCATCGAAGGTAACGCCCAGCGCGGCGCCACCGGTATACCCGCCATAGCCGCCCCAGCCCTGGTTCAGACCGTTCAGCGTGACTGTATATTTTGTGGCTCCCGTGTTTCCGTACCCAGTAACGATCGCACCCGGGGCAGTGGAGATGGCCTGCGCTCCGCCGGCAACGGGCCCCACAATGCTCATCTGCTGGCGGTCGATGACGCGGATGGACTGGTTGGACACGAGCACCTGTTCTTGCGAAGGCTGGGCGGTCACGCCGTCGAGCGCTCCGCCATGCACCGTTACCGATTGCGTTACGACTGGCAGAGACATGGAAATGTCGGCGTTCAGCATTTGGCCGGCGCCGAGCTGCAGGCTGTCCTGGTGATAATCGACAAAACCAGCCTTCGAAGCTGCCAATGTATAGATGCCGGGCGCCAGTCCATCCAACTCGTACTGGCCGTTGGCATCCGCGACGGTATGGGCCACGGCTCCGGAGTCAGACTGTGTCAGCGAGACCTCAGCAGCCGGAATGGCATTACCGGAAGCATCCAGCACGCTGCCGCGAATACGGGCCGCTGAACGGGGTGATGCTGACCTTTGAGCGCCAGCAAAAAAAATGCTGCACAGCACAATTCCACACACAACAAGTAACTTGCGCACTCTTTGGGTTCTCCTGGGAAATCGACACTGGGTCGGAATGGATGATGATGGATGGGTGTTTTCTTCCTGGCGTGGAAAGTGCAAGGTGGAAGAAGTGACAGCCATCACAGTCATCGTCGCTGCATAACGTTGCGCTTGGGTTACAGGGGAATGAACATACGATTAGGATTTTCCGTAAGCGATAGTTGGCGGCACGGCGATGAGTGAAAAGAAGAATGGACTGCCCGCGTCATACAATCAGTAAAGGAGACGCTTTTGACCTCCGCCGGGAACACTCTCCGATCAGAAACGAATCGTCGATGAGTCGATGATCTGAAGTTGAGTGACTTTGAAGAAAGCAGGAATTGAGGCATGGATATTCAAACAGTCGATCAGCAGTACAGCCAGATGCAGTATGCTTCGCAGCAGGTGGAACAGGAACTGAAGGAACTGGCGACAAAGTTGCAGGCGGAATCGACCAGCGGGAATCAGCAGGCTCGCGAATGGGTGTTGGATTTAAAGGAGATCGCGCTGGCGATCCAGTCACAACAGCAGCAGACGATGAACCTGCTGCAAGCCATCCACGGCTTCGTTGCCAATCAAAATCAGGCGTACGGCCAAGGGTATCCGCAGCAGGGCAGCTATCCGCAGGGGAATGCCCCTGGAGCTGCTCAGCCAGCCGGCGGCCTAGGCGGATTTTTGCAATCGGGCTTTGGACGCGCCATGGAAATGGGCCTGGGTTTCGGCCTGGGCGACGACCTGATGCGGAAGTTGTTTTAGCTGCGCATGCTCAAGAGATTGAACGATCATCAGGAAGAGCGGACGGGTGCCGGGCCATTTGTGCGTTCCCAGATGCACCCGCCAACCCCCTAAAAATAGGGTCACTGCTGCACGAAGCCTCAGACCAGGTTTCTTGGGAGAAGGACCATGGGGAGTGGATTTGCTATGCTCGCCGAACCAGCTGCCTGACGCGACCACCCTGTTCGGTAATGCCGTCGAGAACGCCTTCCAGGCGACCCAACATTTCATGGCCGTCCTGTAACAGATCCGGAACATGCCTCCAAAGCTCCTTCATCGCTTCAGGATCCTCGGATAGAATGACCGCTGCCCCCAAACCTGAAGCTGTCAGCGCAGCCTTCTTCCGTCCGGTCAGCAGCAATGCAGCTCCGGCAACCAAGGATCCTGCCGCCAGCGCTCGCAACCATGTCATTTCCTGTTCCATATCGGGTTACTCCTTATCGCAAACTCTATCAGATAACAGATGCAGTCGGGTGCCATTTCAGTTGCGGAAAACGCGTACAAAATCTGGATTGCAGAAACCGCACCATTTCAGGAATGTTGCGTCGAACAGTTCTGTCGATGCGCAATCAGTTGCGTACCGCTCGCAAACAACAGCATTTACGACCGGTTAGGCGACTCCCGACTGCGACGACTCCATGGGAAAACTTGCCAGGCATAAATGCCCAGGTTCGCAGTGCAGACGGTCACCCACAAAATCCACCCGAGGTGCAGGACCAACCCAAGAACAAAACGGTGCGTTGTCGAAATCCGCCCACTTCATCGAGCTTCATCCTTTGTCTGTGAGACTCCTCAAATCGCGAGTCGACGACAAGCCGGATCGGGCATGGGAAGTGGGTTGTATGGGTTGGACGCCGCGCGACGGATCCGGTTTGCCGTGCACAAGCGGCTCCTGCTACGCTCAGGCGTTGTAAATTTTCGCATGGAAAGGGTCTCGTATGAAAATGAGGAGTCTAGCCGTACTGTCCGCCGTCCTGGCCGCCGCCGGACTGTGGACCATGCCGCCGATCCAGGCGCAAGCGGACATGAGCGCTGCTACCACTGCCAGCACAACACCGGCGCAGGTGGTCGACCAATTGCTGAGTATGGTGGAGAGTGAAATGGTTCCACTGGTGGAAGCCATGCCCGCCGATAAATTCAATTTTGCTCCGACCAATGGCAATTTCAAGGGTGTGCGAACATTTGGAGAGCAGGTGCAGCACGTGACCATGGCCAACTACTATATGTTCAGCGCGGCATCTTCCCTGCAACCGCCGGACATGCAGGCCGTGAAAAACATGAAGACGAAGGCGCAGTTGGTTCAGGGATTGAAAGACTCGTTCGCGTTTGCGCACAAGGCCATCGCAACACTGGACGAGGACAATGCTCTGGAGGTAGTGAAACCAGTCGATGGAGTCGACACTCGGGCGGGAATCATGTTGTTCGCTACCGTTCACATGAACGATCACTTTGGCCAGATGGTCGAATATCTGCGGATGAATGGCATTGTGCCGCCGTCCAGCCGCCCGAAGGGTAAATAGGCACCGCAGAAACCTATCGGCACCTGAGCGAGGGTCCCCGAAAATTCTCGCTTGGGTGTGGATTCATTCGCCAGCTATGCTGCTGCAATTCAACCTGCCAAATCACGGAAGAACCTTTACTTCTTTTCCCTTCAGTGCATCGCAGATTCGATCTCACCTCACGAGGTTCGCCGCGCTCATCTGTACCTCGCGGGCTAACCCGGCGTTCCATTTCAGCGTCCAATTAAATGAGCAAGAAAATAGAAGTTTGAGGCAGAATGACTGCGGTTCGCTTGTCAACGTTGTGTTCTGGATCTCCTACCTACTTCTCCCCTAAAATAGAAGGAGTTTTCCCCATATGGTCAGTCATTGCGCCAATCCCAATTGCCAAAAACCGCTCCACTACCTGCGCGAAGGAAAAGTGTTTTTGTTCTCCCGGAAAAACGCTTCAAAACAAAACTCGAAAATGCTGCAGGTTCTGGAACATCATTGGCTGTGCGGAGACTGCGCTCGCGAATGGACCCTGACGATGGATGGTGAGGATGGAGTCCAACTGCAGCGAAGAAAACAACGAGGGCTGCAAACCCCGTATCGGCGGCCATCCCCGTTGCCAGCCTTGTAAATCTGCCCTCAGAAAGTAGAGTTGATTCCTTGGTGTCGCCAGTCAGTATTTGGCGACCCGAGCAGCACTCTTTTTGCCACAGCCGCATCCACCCAGGCTATCTTCCTCGTACGGGCCGGCGCGATAGTATCCGGCAATGGAATAGAAGCGCACCTTCAACAAATCCTCCATCATCTTCAACCCGTCTTTCAGATAGCTGATGCGTGTGCGTTCGTCGTGTCCCCACGTGACAGGCACTTCGTCGACGCGCATTCCCAATCGCAAGGCGATATAGAGTATCTCAGGATCGAATCCCCACCGTTCAATATGCTGCCGTATGAAGATGGCTTGCGCTGCCTCTCTGCGGAATGCCTTGAATCCGCATTGCGTGTCGGCCAGGGGAAGATTCATGATCAGCCGTGTCAGCCAGTTGAAACAGCGCCCGAAAAAGCGGCGATAGAGGGGCTGGCGAAGGGTCTGGCGGGATCGGTCCAGCCATCGCGACCCGATGGCGACATCGGCGCCGTTTGCGATGGCGGCAAACAACAGTTCAGCCTCCTCGATGGGAGCGGACAGGTCGGCGTCCGTAAACATGACGATGGCACCCCTCGCTTGCAGCATTCCACTGCGCACGGAATAGCCTTTGCCTCGATTGCCGGGGTTTTCAATCAGCCGAATATTCGGATGTTTTAGCGCAGCTGCCGATACGATGGCCGCCGTCTGGTCTTGGGAGCCATCGTTCACCACCAGCAGTTCAGCGGTCCAGCCGTGGGTACGAATGCATTCTGTGACGCGTTCCAGGGTCGCGCCAATGCGTGCCTGCTCGTTGTAGGCAGGAATGACGATGCTGTATTGCAGCTGATCCATGGTCGCCTACTGAAAACTCGGAGCGTACTGTATGGGAGGCAAAGGAAAATGCCTCATGTCCGACGCGGAGTCTGCACCAATTATGGTGGAAGCCTGGTATTTCTGCAATCTCTGTTGCCAACAGCGGCGATAACGGATGAATGTAATCCAGCGCCCTTCCGGTGCTACACTCCCCGGTATGGACGTTCAAACCGAGACGACATCCGGACA
>JAJZDO010000780.1 GCA_021805955.1 Acidobacteriota bacterium | reverse complement strand
TTCCGGATCGATCACATTGCGATAGTTCTGGCCGCGCTTCGCCAGCACCGCAGCATCCTTGGTTTTGCCCAGGGATAGCGCCACCTGGCTGAGAACATAATCGTCGTAGGCATAATCCAGCGTGCGGGCGACTTGCTCGTTCTTGTGAAATGCTTCGACGACATGATCTTCAAGCGGGATGTAGCCGTATTTCAAATAAGATTGGAGCGCACGACGGCCCTTTCCATCCGCGTACGCTTCGGGCGTTGGAGAGTCGAAGGCATTCTTGCGCATGAGCGCGTATGCCTTGTCGATGTCAAAGCCGCGGATACCCTTCATCCACGCGTCACCAATAATGGAGACGCCGTGGTCTCCGTCCATTTCCGCGGTATAGCTATTCCAGGCCGGGAATATGGGGAGGAATCCACCCTGCTCACCTTTATCGACGAGCGATTGCACCATCTCGCTATCCATCTGCGGGTCAAGAATCGTGAACAGGGGGTGGACGGCGCGAAAGGTGTCCCAGATGGAGAAGTCGTCATAGTAAATATGGCCATGAGCAGTTTCGATAGAAGCGCCGCCGCCAAATTGTGGATATGTGCCGCTGACGTCGCTGTAGATGCGCGGCAGCAGCATCGCGTGATAGAGCGCTGTATAAAAGACGCGCTCGTCATTGGGAGAGCCGGAGACGCGGACTTTTCCCAGGTCATGGTTCCATTGCGCGGTCGCGTGCTGTTCCACCTCTTCAAAGTTCCAACCCGGAATTTCTGCGTGAAGATTTCTTCTGGCTTCGTCGAAACTGGTGAACGAAGTGCCAATGCGCACATGGACGATCTCACCAGGCTTGAGATTGAAGAAGACATAGCCGCCTGGCCAGCCGTTATCGGAATTCTGTACTGTGCGTCCAGCGCTCATGCTCTTTGCTGACGAAGTTCCACCCACTTGAAAGGGATGATCGAACTGCACAACCGCATAGCCGGAGAATCCAGCCAACTGGCCGGTTCCGGCAAAGAAACGACGGACCGCGCTTCGGCTCGTGATCTCTTGCCGGTCCTTATCGATGGCGATAGAGCCGTCACCGGGCTGCGCAAAATTCTCCACGAGAATCCACGACTTGCCGCCGCGCAAGAATTGAAGGCGGAGAATTCCGCAGCGTGCTGTTCCGGTGACTGCAGCGTTGATGCCGGAGTCGGGAAGCGTGACGCTGTAGAGGTAGGGCGTTGCGCGCTCTTCTGTATGCGAAAACCGCGCAGTCGGAAATCCGTTTGAGAAATCGGGCTCGCCCTCACCCATCATAATTTGAACGCTGCCATATTCCGGAGCGTCCGAGCCGGACAGATAGTGCGAGCCTCGAAATCCATGAAAGCGCGTATCTGTGAAGTAGTACGGCACGACTGCCTTCTTCTGGCCGTCCGTAGTAGCGGGTGTCCACTGGGTCATGGCGAAGGGAACACCGGCGGAAGGAAAGGTCTGTCCTTCGTTGGCAGTGCCCACAAGAGGGTTCACGAGGTCCGCAGGCTTCACCGGCAGTTGCGCAGCGGCGATGACAGGAACGAAAAAAACTAAGAGCAGGAAACTGCTAAGGTCGCAAATTCTTTTCATCACGGAATCTCTCGCCTGCAGTGGCAGGGGCGTAACGGCGGATCGAACGCCATCCCACCGACGTTGTTTGCGGAAGCTCGGCGCCACTGGTTCTAGAAGCCTGGAGTCCAGTTCTATTCCGTTGGAGAACAACACTAGGCGTGGAGCTTGCGCATATACTCAGCGTTGATTTTCAGTTCCTGCATGGGAGGCATGTTGTATTGCTCCTGCTCAACGAAGCAATGTTGAATATGCCCGGTCTGGGCTGCGGCCTTGAAAATCGGTCCATAGTCGATAGAACCTTGACCCAATGCGGTGGAAGTCGGATGCTGTCCGAAGGATGGCGGAGTTCCGGTTTTATTGAAGTCTTTGACGTGCAGCATGGAAATGCGCGTCGGGTAGCGCTGGAGCAACTCAACTGGATCTCCACCACCCACGACCACCCATCCGCAATCCATCTCCATGGTGACGTACGCAGGGTCAGTCAAACGCATGAGTTCGTCGTAGGGCAGAATGCCGTCCTGTTTTTTGAACGACATCGTATGGTTATGGAAGCCAAATTTCAATCCGGCAGCATGTACTTTTTTCCCAATTCGGTTGAATTGATCGGCATTCCAGCGCCATTCCTCTAATGTGAATGCAGGAGCCTGCCCACGAGGATGCGTGCTTTTGTATTGCGATGGATCTTTGTGCCCGGGGGAGGAGCAAATGATGTAATCGAGTCCAACTTCTTTAGCAAATGCAATGGTCTGATCGAACTGCGTAGTGAGGTCATTGTAGGAATAATGCCCGCTGACGCAGCGAAGACCCGCTTGCTGCATCGCCTGTTTTACCTGGCTGGCACTGTGGCTATAAAACCCAGCCGCCTCTACTTCCCGGTAACCGAGGTCTGCAATTTGTTTCAGCGTGCCTTCATAGTCGGTGGGGAGCAGATCTCGAACAGAGTAGAGCTGTATACCCAAGGGTAAGTTCAGGTACTGTCCGCTATGCTTACTCTCTGCGGTCAGTCGGGAATTGCGGAAAACGGTGGATCCGTAGAGTAGAGCGGCAGTTCCAGTCTTAAGAAAATCTCTTCTTGAATTCATTGTCATTGATTTCTTCCCCTCAGTTGGAGCACCGGCGTAGGCCGCGGTGCTTATAGTCTTTGCACTGCCCGGATAGAAGACACCAGTCCAGCGCTTTGAATGTTCAGGCGGGCGACGTCGCCGCCTTTCCGCCGGCACCATGATACATCAGGCGAGTGTGACTGGAGTCATGCGGTGGTCATCGTGAACTGTCCAGATCGCGCAGCACCGCCATGGCGGCATTGCGGCCATTGATGCCGATGACACTACCACCCGGATGCGTACACGCGCCGCACAGGTAGACTCCCTTCATCGGGGTTCTGGCAGATAAGCGGTTACTCCACATGTAGGCCGGCAGGCACTCGCCCTGGAAGATGTGGCCACCCGTCAGCCCCACCTTCTCTTCGATGTCTGGAGGCCCGAGCACTTGCGCATCGACGACAGCATCTTCGAGATTGCTGCAAAAGCGTCCGATAGAACGGAACGTCAACGCCCGGACCTCATCGCGCCGATCGTCCCAACTGCCCACCGCAAAGGCGTACGGCACATACTGCGCGAAGACGCTCATGGTGTGCATGTCCGCGGGAACCACGCTCGCATCATGCACGCTTTGAAAGTAAAGCTCGCACCAGAGTTGCTCTGGGAGGCATCCAGCCCGGCCAGCGGCATACCCGTCCTTCCACTCTGACTTTGTCAAGGGAGCGTTGATCTGGCCATAGTGATGCGCTTCCATCGTCCCGGGTCGGGAAATGAAGTTGGGCAGTTCGCGCAGCGACACGTTCAACTTCACGGTGCATCCCTCGATTGGCACGGAGCGCACTTTCTGCGCCCATGCTGCATCTGCGGCGGTGTCCAGCATGTTCAATGTGCGAATCGGATCGGCATTGGAGATAACAATCGGTGCCGTAATGCGTTCTCCCCCTTCCAGCAGCACGCCCTCCCCCGGCAGGATACGTGATACGTGGATGCCTGCGGCGATCATTGCGCCGGCTTCGCGGGCAGCATCGCAAAAGTAAAAGGAGACCATGCCCATGCCACCCTTTACATAGCCCCACATGCCTGGCATGCCGCCAAGCCGACCAGAGGCGTGATGGAAGCGAATGGAGGCGGTTCCCGCCTCAAATGGGCTTGCGTTGGTGCCGATCACCCCCTGGCCCAGATAGGCAGTCTGCAATCGCTCATCGACGAGATACCGCTCGACGAACTCTGCCATCGACCAGTCGAAGAGAAGACTGCGAGCTTCGAAATCGCCCGCGAGGAGATCTTCAATCTGCTCCTGGCTGGGCGCATCGCCGATCCACAGGTCCTGCGGATCGCCTGCCGCACTGCCGCCCACCATGCCGCTCGCCGGGCGAACCAAATCTCGCAACCGGCGGAGCACGTCATTCATCGCGCGCCAGCCCGCAACATCCTTCGGCGAAAAACGGCGCACCTCATTTTCGCAGCGGCTGTCGTCATCCCAAAGCTGAATGCTGCTGCCGTCCAGGAATGGAACAAAGAGTCCGTTCACCGCCGGTGTCCACTCAAATCCTCGGCTCGCCAGCCCGAGTTCGGCGACGACCAGAGGATGTAGCAGCCCCGCGAGATACGCGCAGGGGGACATGCGTACACCTGGGAAGGGCTCCTCGATCGTGCAGGCACCGCCAATGCGCTCGCGGCTCTCGATCGCCAAAACGCGCTTTCCTGCTCGGGCCAGATACGCGGCACAGGCCAGCCCATTGTGTCCCGCACCGACGACAATCACATCCCAGGAGCGCGCACAGATTTCCTTCAAGGGTGCTGGTAGACCGATCTTTCCTAATACTGCTGCCGTCGCGGACATGAAGACAGTATCTACGACCGGCATTCGATAGGAAAGACGTAACGAGTAGCCACCGGCGTATATCTCTCCTGCGATATCTCTCTACTCTCCAGCACCCGAGAAGGTTTCCAGGCACTGTTTGTATCCGGTCGCAAAACCGCGACGTGTCTCCAGTAGTTCCGGACGACGCTTTCATCTGCCAGAAGAGGACGTACTTATCTTCGTCAATGTCCGGCAATCCTGCTTTCAGATCGAAATCACTGACGCAGTTGGCCGAGGGCATGAATGCCAGGCAGCTATGGGACACAGAACGAGCTATCGAAAGAATTTGACTGAGTTATAGATGATCCATTGCGGACGTGCGTGTTCTATCGGGGCTCGAAGTTCCCAGAGGTGCGGCAGCGGATGGCTTGCAGGCAGTCAATCGAGCGGTCTTCTAACTGGACCGTTTTTCTGGGTACCTGAGGACAACCCGTTGGCTATAGAAATGAACTACATCGATCTCATGTGCATATAACGTTTTACGTCAGGGGCAACTAAGGCGATCGCGATGACTGCGATCACGCCAATAGCTGAGCATACGATCTTCCACACCATTGCATCACCTCGTCAATAATTCTATGCCGTGCACATACTGGAGTTGGCCCGGATCTGTCCAACAACATCTTCCAACATTTGGATGGCGTTTTCTATCGACGCTTGCACTGGCTCCGACAATCCCATTCGGCCTTCCAGTTCATCCCCAAAATCCTTCGGTTCGCAGCCCACTACAACCACACGCGCGCGGACGGTACCCATGGAAAACGCGAGCTGAAGCACTTGCATCGGGTCCATTCCGTGCGGGTTGATCAGGGTTTCTGGAACCGAAGATTCTCCCATGCAGCTCAGGTCTGGCTCCAGCGTATACAGCGTTCCTGGCGCTACGCCGCGTGGCAAAGCATCGACAATCACTACAGCATCCCATGGGTCCAGAAGTGCATAGGCCAGGTCGAAACCTCGGATGCCATAATCGACGACGGTAACGCCATCCGGAAGTGGGCGCAGGGCAAGCGCACGCACCGCTTCCACTCCGAAGGCATCATCGCCCAGAAAGATATTTCCCACTCCGGCGATCAGGATCGAAGGATTCATGCTTGCTTCTCGACCTTCGCGTCTTCGAGCGGCTCAACTTCTTCCACGGAGAAGAAAAAACGGTGGCCAGGCTGCCGCATCATCCCGAACTCGCGCCCCGGGTCGTCATCCACGACAACCGCCAGCTGGATATTGTCTTCAAAATCCTGCTCGATGGCTTCAATCACAGCGGCCTTTCCCTCTAGCGCCATGTCCATGATGTCTGCCTTCTTCTGCGGCCACAGGCGAACCCGGCTTCCTACCTTTAAGTCGCTGCCGAAGACGCGGACACTTTCCGCCAAGGGATCCCAATCGCCGATCGGGAAAGTCTCCATGCTCTGTTCGTCAGCAGCCGGACTACCGGAGACCGGGCGAAGTCCGCGAATTGCACCATGCACCTTCATCAGGAAATCCTGGGGAAGCGTTTCTGTTCTCTCCAGGATTCTACGGGCGCGATCACGCCAAT
>JAJZDO010000554.1 GCA_021805955.1 Acidobacteriota bacterium | reverse complement strand
CATTCCCAACGGCCAGTTGAGTAGCAGGGGGATGATAAATAGAGACATTACATCGCCGCTGGGACCGAGATAGCTGGCTAGATAGCGAAAGCCAAAAGCCGTGGCAATGAAAATGAGGCATACCAGAAGCTTGTCTGCCATGAGATAGCCAAAGAAATGTGCGGTGGCAATCAGAAAGTAGTAATGCAGTGCGTAGGGCGGCAAGACGTGGCGAATGAAGTAGTAACTCGCAAACTCTTTCGACCCGGAGAGCAAACTTCCCAGGACGGACGCGTAGTAGAGGTGAAGGGACCCATCGAGCGAGGGGAAAAGAGGAAGAGTGAAAATCCATGCGCAGTACGAAGCCAGCAAGATTGAAAATGGAACTAAATATCCGGTGGCTTTTTTTTCTGCGTGGCCAGAAACCATATTCACGTTCCGCCTTCTCGCCGCGACCCTGCTGCGATCAATCCTATGTTCCCATATAACAGATAGGCCCCGGAGTCGGGGCCTATCGTGCGATATCCGAATTTAACTTCCGCTCAGAGCTATTCGCCGAAGTTGACCGACTCCAACCCAAGAAACAGCGCTGCCTGCCCCAGCTCTTCTTCAATGCGCAGCAGTTGGTTGTATTTCGCGATCCGGTCCGTGCGTGAAGCCGAGCCGGTCTTGATTTGTCCGGCGCTGGTCGCCACTGCGAAATCGGCGATGAAGGTGTCCTCGGTTTCTCCGCTGCGATGCGAAATGACCGACGTGTAGCCATAGCGGCGCGCTAGATCTACGGCCTCAAATGTTTCACTGACGGTGCCGATCTGGTTCACTTTAATCAGAATGGAATTCCCAGCACCCTCTTCAATTCCACGTTGCAGGATTTCTGAATTCGTCACAAACAGATCGTCGCCGACCAGTTGCACATGGTCCCCCAGTTCCTTGGTCAGGTGTTTCCAACCTTCCCAGTCGTTCTCCGCTAAACCGTCTTCCAGAGAAACGATCGGATATTGCCGAATCCAGCCCTCCCAGAAGCGCGTCAACTCTTCGCTGGTGTGTTCGCTCTTGTCGGACTTCTTAAAGACATACTTGTTCTTGTCGGCATCGAAAAACTCGCTGGCAGCCGGATCGAGAGCGAGAAAAATATCTTCCCCGGGCTTGTAACCCGCTTGTGTAATGGCTTCCAGAATCACTTCGACGGCTTCTGTGTTGGACTTGAGCGAGGGAGCAAATCCGCCCTCATCTCCCACAGCGGTGTTGTAGCCTTTCTTCTTCAGAACGCCTTTCAAGGTGTGGAAGACCTCGACACCCCAGCGCAGCGCCTCAGAAAAACTCTCCGCGCCGGCAGGCATAATCATGAATTCCTGAAAATCGACATTATTGTCGGCATGTGCGCCGCCATTCAGGATATTCATCATCGGCGTCGGCAGCGTGCACGCATTCACTCCACCCAGATAGCGATAAAGCGGCATATGCAATGCGTTCGCAACCGCGCGGGCAGAGGCCATTGACACGGCCAGAATCGCATTGGCACCGAGTCTGCCCTTGTTGGGTGTACCGTCCAGCGCAATCATGGTTTGATCGATCAGGCGCTGATTGCTCGCGTCCATTCCCGCCAATTCAGGAGCGATAACGCTCTCGACATTTTCAATGGCCTGCAAAACGCCTTTGCCCTGGTAATGTTCCTGGTCGCCGTCGCGCAGTTCGACAGCCTCATGTTCGCCGGTGGAAGCGCCGCTCGGCACAATTGCGCGGCCCATGGCTCCATTTTGTAAAATAACGTCCGCTTCAACGGTAGGATTTCCGCGTGAGTCCAGCACTTCGCGGGCATGAATCGAGGTAATTTCAGTCATATCGCTCCTCAAGATCTTGTGGTCCAGCCGGTCATTCAGGCGAGGACGGCGGTCCACGGGAATTGCATTTCCTTCGGTGGTCCGGATAGATTGGACAAACTCTGACATGCTTGCGGCGATTTCAGCCTTATATCCAGGTTAGGAAATGCTGGTAAGAGGGCCATCCGTGGAGAATTTCACCATGGGTGCGCCGACGAAAGTTAAGAAATGAATCTTTGCATCACCTCCAGTGTAGCAAAGCTGGCCGCTGTGCCATTCGCGCTACACGGCCAATGCGCAGTCGAAAGTTGCGCAGATCTCCTTATGCTTTCCGTGTGTCGTCCACGATGGCAGCAACGACGGAGAAAACTTCACCGCTTGCAAGCTTCAGTTAATGAAGTCGATAATGATGATAACTAGATTGATACCTGGCCACGTCTACGGAGGCACAGTCGGCAAATGCTCCATTACACTGAAAATGCAGTGAAATTAGTTTCACCGCGAGTGAATCGGGAACGCACTCCGCAACAAATGGCCCATGAATTGCGTCCAACAGGGTAGGAGTTGGCACTATGGCCAAGCAGGACATCGAATTGGAACCACAAAATAATGTTGCGATGCAATCTTCGCAAAATACATGAGAAGCGGAACACAACAATGAGGGCGGATATGAAGATTCTGACTGCTACAAGTCTCGCCGCTGTGATGGTAGCGGCAACAGCATTTGGACAAAGTTCGAAACCCAGCCCCTACCAGGGCGTGTCGCATCCGCCTGACGACGCGATCGTGACGAACGATTTGACTCCAACGCCATCGGCTTCGACGAACTCAGCCGACACCATCTCGCAGTCGGTGAGCCAGCCGACCGCCCACATGGAGGCGGCTCCGACTTCCCCGCAGGACCATAACTATATTCAGCATCCTGGACTTGTCAGCAGACCTGCAGGGTCTCTGGACGCCGACATTGTCACCAGCGTTCCGACATCTGGCCAACCTGACGATTCGGGCGTTGTTGTCAACGTTCCTTCGGGTCCAAATCAGTTGCCGGAAGGGACGACCCTGATGGTTTCACTGAATCAGCAGTTGTCTACGGCCACAACACAGCCCGGCACCATCTTCAGTGCTCGCATCTTGGCTCCTGTCATGAAGAATAACCGCATCGTGATCCCGGTGGGGTCCACGGTAACGGGTCGGGTGACATCGGTCAGCGAAGGCCGACGCATCACCGGCGGAGCCTCCATTCGGCTGCGGCCAGACGAAGTCGTTCTGCCCGACGGCACACGATATTTTCTGCATGCTGAAGTCTACGACCTCGGCGATCCCCATAGGGTCAAACCAAGCACTGAAGGCAACATAGTGAATGTCGCCCACGGCAAGCGGACAGTTGCGGAGGCAGGACTGCTAGGCGGAGGTGCGGCGGCGGCGGGTTTTATGATCGCTGGCGGCCCGGCTGCACTGGTCCTCGGAGGCGCAGCGGCCGGTTATGTTGGAGCGCACTGGCTGCTGGAAAGCAAGCAGGCTGTCCTTCCCAAGGACTCTGAAGTCGTCTTTGGACTGACCCAGCCTATGTCGCTGGTATCTTTCCACGAGTAATCGAGGCGGCGTCAGCGTCAACAATCAGTTACAGGAAAATTAAAAGGGCTCGGCGAAATATTTTATCGCCGGGCCTTTTTCGCGCCTTGGCGTAACCCGCGCGGATTCATTTGGGGCGGCTATTGTCCGTTTCTTCGAACAATGCCGCTCCAAATGAATAACACACGCCTCGCTATAAGCAGACCCTCACCAAGCTAGTACACAGTTGTAGATAGAAGGCCGGTAGAGGAGATGCACACTGCCTAAGCTGCGCCGGGATTGATGGGCACCCGAAGGTTACGTTCTCTGTGAAAATGCTCGATGGCGGTGTGTTTTTGAGCGAGTCAGTTGGCAGCAGTAGTGTGTTCGGCGTCCTTGGACTGCAGTCGGAACCGCGAGAAATCCCCAGTTTCATCGAAGGAACCAAGGCCCACCTGGCCGCAGGTGAACGTGCGGTCGATCGCAGAAAACCTTGGCTGTTTCTCCTTGTCCACAAAAACCTGGATGGAGCCTGTGCGAACGTTGCGGACGACGCGAACATTGTGCCAGGAACGATCCGGCAGCGCCGGTGTCGCTTCTAAACCGGCGATTCGATATCGAGGCTTGCCGTTCACGATGAAGATGCCATTGTGGACGGGGATTTGGGTGCCGGGATTCTCCGAAAGATGGACGTAGTAGAAGTGAAGCGTATCGACATAATTGAAAACGACAATCATGGAGCCGCCGGCGCGGCGCACGTTCACGTCGAGAGTAAAGCTGCCCACCTTGACGCCCTTGAGCCGAGCAAATTGCATAGGGCGGCGTGGCACCAGGGGTTCCCGGTTGCGCTTCATGTGCAGGTAATGGAGATTGCCCTGCCGCAGGATCTCCCAGTCTTCGGGGAACGGCATTTTCCAGGCTTTCAGACTGGCGGAGGCAAAGTCATGTTGGATCGAAATCGTTGCAGGATGCGGGCCACCGCATTGCGATTCCGCCAATTCGCTTGCAGCGCAAAAAACAACTAGACAGACTGCGGCGAGAAACACAATCGAGATATGCAGGTCTCGTAATTTGCCCATAAGCTTGCCTCGATTCATACGCCCCACGGTACTTCCATCCTAATATCAATCGCTCTGTGCAACATGCCCTCTGCCATACATACCGATTTCCCGCCCAGGCAGCAGACAAGGGAAAAACTGCCGGAAGTCGGATGCAGGCATTGAAGCTGGTATCTTGAATTATCGAGATGCTGTCTGCGGAGGTAAGAGGAGTGAGCGATTCAAGTCATGCGGTGCAACCGCTGCCGCAACGCAACGTCGCCGTGGACGCCTATCGCGGGCTGGTCATGCTGCTGATGATGGCCGAAGTTCTCCGCTTCGCGAAGGTGGCGCAATCCTTTCCACACAGCCTTTTCTGGCGCATCCTGGCGTTCAACCAGACGCACGTCGAGTGGGTCGGGATGAGTCTCCACGATACGATCCAACCGTCCTTCACGTTTCTGGTCGGAGTTGCGCTGCCGTATTCATTGCGCAGCCGCCGTCGCAAAGGCGAGAGCTTCCCGCACATGCTGGCGCACACCATTTGGCGAAGCTTTGTTCTGGTTGCCCTCGGAATTTTCCTGCGATCGGTGGACAGCACCTCCACCTACTTTACGTTTGAAGACACGTTGACCCAGATCGGGCTGGGATATACGTTCGCGTTTCTGTTGACGTTCGTCCGCCCACGCTGGCAGTGGACTGCGCTGGGGGTCATTCTCTTCGGATATTGGTTGGCGTGGGCCCTCTATCCCGCGCCGGGCCCGAATTTTCCGTATGCTTCCGTGGGTGTTCCCGCCGACTGGTATCCGCACTTACTCCATGGCTTCGCGGCGCACTGGAACAAGAACAGCAATCTTGGCCAGGCCTTCGACGTATGGTTCCTGAACCTGTTTCCTCGCACCAGCCCCTTTGTCTTTAATGACGGCGGATACCTGACGCTGAGCTTTATCCCGACCCTGGGCACGATGTTGCTGGGGCTGGCCGGCGGCCGCTGGCTGATTGCGAGCGCTCCAGACATTCCATTTCGCAAACTTCTGATCGCCGCTGCGGGATTGATCGGTGGCGGGTTGCTGCTTCACTTCACAGGAATCTGCCCGATCGTGAAGCGGATATGGACACCAGCGTGGACCTTGTTCAGTGGCGGCGTATGCTTTCTGTTTCTGGCTGCTTTCTCCTGGATTGTCGATGCAAAAAAACAGGCACGTCTTGCATTTCCTTTGGTTGTCATTGGCATGAATTCCATCGCGGCCTATGTCATTGCGGAACTTTCTCGAAACTTTGTGGAGAGCAGCCTCCGCATCCACCTGGGAGCTTCCGCGCTGAACATCTTCGGGACCGCGCTGGAGCCGATTGTGCTTGGGTCTCTGACGCTGGGAGTGTACTGGCTGGTCCTCTATTGGATGTACAGAAACAAAATCTTCGTTCGCATCTAACCGTACGCTGCGACGGCCAACTGCAAACCAAGACAGCGTCGGAACGATCGATGATCCGGAATCGAATCGATTCGTTGACGACCGTGTTGGTGTCACGCTAGTCTGAGTGCGATGCGCAGACGAGATTTTGTCAAAGCAATTGTGGCTGTTCCGGTCACGGCGATGCCGTTGTTCGGGCAGAACGCAACTCCGGCTACAGCAGAAAAAACTTCCCCTCCGCAATCTGGCGCTGCTGCAGCCGCTCCACCCATGTCAGAAACAGCCCCCAACCTGATCGAACAGCGGGGGAGTCTGGGCTTTCAGAGTCCTCCGATTCCTGCCACTGTGCCCGATGCAGTGGCCATGACGGAACAACATTACTTTCATGCCGAGCATATGGCAACACTACGGAAACTCGGTGACGTATTGCTGCCACCGCTGAATGGATATCCCGGATCGACGCAAGCGTGCGCACCGGAGTTCATTGACTTTCTGATCAGCGTCTCGCCGGCGGAACGGCAGCATATGTACCGGTCCGGTCTCGACCGGCTGAACGCAGATGCGCAAAAACACTTCGGCGTCCCTTTTGCGAAAGTGAACGAGGAACAGGCAGACACGCTGCTGCGGCCCTGGCTTCGGGTCTGGATGAGGGACCACCCGCCGACTGAGCCGTTTGCAGCCTTCATCAATGTGGCGCATGAAGACATTCGAACGGCGACCATGAACTCGCAGGCGTGGAGCATCGCAGCGACATCTGCCGGCGAGCGGGCGCCCGGTATTGGCTGGTACTGGTCGCCGATCGATCCCGATATCCAAATGTATGTATAAATAAAAACAATTAGGAACTGGGGCCTGCATGCCGGAGGAAAACGTTGATGTATTGATCATTGGTTCCGGTCACTCCGGAGGCATGGTCGCCAAAGTTTTGACGGAAAAAGGCATCTCCTGCCTGATGTTGAATGCCGGTCCGATCGTCGATTTCCAAAAGGACCGCGAACTGAAGCCGGCGTACGAACTGCCATATCGCGGCTTCAACATGCCGGGACGGCTGCCGCACGTCTTTCAGGCAAACGAGTTCAACGCCAATACCTGGGTGGATGAAAAAGAAGTCCCGTATACCTTCAATCGAGACGAACCGTACAACTGGGTACGAGTGCGACTCTTCGGCGGCCGGTCGCTGTTCTGGTCGCGTCAATCTTTTCGTCTCAGCGATTACGAATTCAAGGCCAGGGACCACGACGGCTTCGGCGACAACTGGCCGATCAGCCTGGCCGATCTGGCGCCGTATTACTCTCGCGTGGAAGAGATTTTCAGGGTCAGCGGACACCCGGATGGACTGCCGCAATATCCCGATGGGAATTTTGTTGTTGACGACTCGCCGTGGTCGGGGTCGATGCAGCGATTGATTGCGGCCGGGAAAAAGCTGAATGTTCCCGTCTGCAAAGCGCGCAGCGCGATGGGTCGCGGCGGGCTGGCAAGTTCCATCAATCTTTTGCTGCCGGATGCCTTTGCAACCGGGAAGTTGACTGCCGTGCCCAATGTGGTGGTGCGGGAAATCACCGTCGACAAAAATACTGGGCTGGCCAACGGCGCCAACTTCGTCGATCGCCATTCGCGGCGCGAAATGTCAGTGAAGGCGAAGGTTGTCGTTCTGGCGGCGGGATGCCTGGAGAGCACGCGCCTGCTGCTGAATTCGAAGTTGGCAAACTCCAGCGGCGTCCTGGGGCATTACTTGATCGACAATATCTACGGTCCGGGGGTGGTTTGTTCGGTGCCAGAGGCGCGCGATGGCAAGGCAACGCCAGACTTGATGGGGGGAGACGCGCTGATACCGCGCTTCCGCAACATCGATGGCAAAGCAAAAAACTTTATTGGAGGCTACGCGCTGAATCTATGGAGCAGCGACCGCGCCATGGATCCCCGCAACTTTGCAGCCTATGGCGCGGAACTGCAAAAGAAACTGGACAGCTACTATGGCAGCGGCTTTTACATGAGCATGATGGGCCAGGTGCTCTCCCATTATGAGCACCAGGTCGGTATCGACAAGAACGTGGTGGATGCATGGGACATTCCCGTGCTGCACGTCGATACAAAATACACCGACAACGAGTTCAACATGTCGCGCGATGCGGTGGATACGGGCGTCGCGATGGCGGAAGCCGCCGGCTTCGAGGTGCTTGCAAAAAATTACGAGCCCAACCCGCCGGGCTACAGCATTCACGAACTGGGCACCTGCCGGATGGGCGACAACCCAAAGACCAGCGTGCTGAACAAATGGAACCAAAGCCACGACATCAAGAACCTGTTCGTGGTGGATGGCAGCAGCTTCGTCGGCAGCGGATGGCAAAATCCGACGATGACAATCCTGGCACTTTCCATGCGATCGGCCGAATACCTGGCCGAGCAGCTGCGCCAAAAAAATGTAGGATGACGGGGAACGTTCGATGATGAAGTCCTGGCGCGTACTCTCGCTGCTGATATTGGCCGGCTTCTGGGTGCAGTCACCCATGAGCAATCCAACCACAATGGCCGCCTCTGCGCAGAACTCAGCGGCAACCCCAGAAGACTCGCCAGCGCAAAACAGTGCGCCCGCATCGAGTAGCGCTACGGGACATGAGGCTGCATCAGCCCCGTCAACCGAACGGTTGCAAGGGCCTGTACAGCCCGTTCCTTTTAGCCACAAGCAACATGCAGGCACGCTGAAGATGCCGTGCGAATACTGCCATACGCCATCGCGTTCCGGCGAAACATTGACGATTCCGCGCGCCACCTTCTGCATGCAGTGCCACCAGACGATCGCCACAGACAATCCTGGCGTTCAGAAATTGGCAGCATTCGCAAAATCGGATGCAACGATTCCGTGGGTGCGGATCTATGAATTGCCTTCGTTTGTATCCTTCAGCCATAAAGTTCACTTGCAGCACGGCGCAACCTGCCAGGAATGCCACGGGCAGGTGGCGGAGCGGGTGCAGGTGTACAAAGAGACTGACATATCCATGGCCGGATGTGTGAACTGCCATCGCGCCAAGCTGGCCAGCACCGATTGCACTACCTGTCATATGCTGGAGCAGTGATGCGTGCGGTACGGGTTTCTGAATGAATGCCGAACCCGCAACGATTTTAAACTTAATCGAAGAAGGAGATGCTGTGAGATCCTCGACTGGATTCCTTATGGCGGCTGCGATACTTTGTCTATTCTCTGCCGCAGCCCATGCGCAAAACAGCGGCGCTTCATTGTTCCAATCAAACTGCCAGATGTGTCATGGTGCCGACGGAAAGGGCTCCACACCGACGGGCAAAGCATTGAAAGTAGCGAACCTTCACGATCCAGCCATCGTGAAGATGAGCGATGCTGAGCTGGCCAACGTGATCGGCAAAGGCAACAAGAGCATGCCCGCCTTCGGTACCCGGCTGACCCCACCCCAGATTGAAAGCCTGGTTTCTTATATTCGTGTGTTGCAAAAACAATAGCTTACTGTGTTGCAAAAACAATAGCTTACTTGCGGAATAGGTCCGTGGTTTCGCCAACAGAAAGGAAAAGGTGGATGACCATGAATTCAAGAAGAGATTTCCTGAAAACCGGTACGGCCGCTCTACTCTACAGTTCAACTTTGCTCCGTAATGCGTCACTGAATGCAGAGGACAACAAGAAATACCTCAACCTGCCGCTGGCAATCCAGCTTTACTCCGTTCGCAACCAACTCCCGACCGACTATGAAGGCACACTGCAGCAGATTGCGGCGCTTGGTTACCGAGAAGTGGAAGCGGCTGGGTTTTACAATCACAGCGCGAGCCAGGTAAAACAGGCGATGCAGCAAGCGGGCCTACACTGCGTGAGCGCTCACTATTCTTACAACGATCTTCATGGTCAGGTGGATCAAATCGTTGATTTCGTCAAGGAGATCGGGGGTCAATACATCATTTGCTCGTATCCAGGTCATCACGGCGGTCGGGGTCCTACATTTACGTTGGCAGAGTGGCGATGGAATGCGGGCGAGTTCAACAAGTTTGGAAAAAAGATCAGCGCCGCCGGGTTGAAATTCGGCTATCACAATCACACGATGGAATTCCGCAAGGAAAATGGCGTGGTGCCCTATGACGAACTGATACGTTTGACTGATCCCGAGTATGTGACGATGGAGATGGATCTAGGCTGGGTCACCGTAGGTGGCGGCAATCCCATCGAATTGCTGCATCGCTATCCAACGCGCATTTCCATGCTGCACGTGAAGGATTTCAAGCCCTTTACGGCGCCGGCAACCATTGAAAACCCTCCGACCGCCAGAGCTCTGGGACAAGGCGCCATCGACTATCGCCCGATTCTCGCAGCAGCTGCGCAGACCGGACATATCAAACACTGCTTTGTCGAGCAGGAGGAATACAACATGCCCGTCATGCAGGAACTGAAAATTGACGCAGAGTATATGCGCAAGCTTCACGCCTGAGGCAATTGTTGAATTTCCCGTTGAATCCCAGGTCTCAGAATCGAGACCTGGGGCACCCCTGCAGATGCACCGTCAGGCGCTCGGAGACGCTAGATGTGCGGCGCCCAGCCCTTCTCGTATTCTCTTCCCCACATCTTCATGGCCTGGGGATCGTTCTGGATTTTTCCATCCATCGTGTCGAGATGCAGCTCCCGATTCACTTCCCACGCGATGTTGGAAAGTTGCAGCATGGTGACGGCCACATTTCCGACCGAGACCGGCGCATGGAGCTTCGCTCCGGTACGAATTCCAGCGATGAAGTTGGCAAAGTGCGCGTCCGTCATGGAATCGCGGCCAACCAAATCGGAGGATGACGCCGCCTTGCCTACCTTATATTCGCTGGTTTTCTTTCCATCTAGATCGTAGATTTCGTAGCCGCCACGATCGATGAGCACGGTCCCCTTGGTGCCCATGATGGTCGAGCCGCGGTCGCGGTGGTAAAACTTCATCCCCTGGCAGCTCTTCCCTTCCCAGTCGATCATCCGGTCGGGATATTCGAAGCTGGTGACGAGCGTGTCATAAAACTGCCAGTCATCTTTGAACTGATATCTTCCGCCGGATGAAGTGACCCGTTGCGGGTAATCGACGCCGAGCGCCCAGCGGCATACGTCGACTTCATGCGTGCCATTGTTGAGCGCCTCGCCAGTGCCGTAGATTTTGAACCAGTGCCAGTTATACGGCTGCACATTGTCTTTGTACGGCCTGCGCGGCGCCGGACCCTGCCACAAATCCCAATCCAGTTGCGGCGGCACGGGCACAACTTTCCCAACACCGATGGATTTTCTGGTATTGCTGTACCATGCTTTGGCATAGTAAGGGCGGCCGATGAGGCCGTTATGGATTTTGTCGACAATTTCAATGGTGTAGTCCGAGGAGCGCTGCTGCGTTCCCATTTGCACAAGCTTGCCGTACTTCCGCTGGGCCTCAACAAGCAGCGCGCCTTCCGCCGGATTGTGACTGCATGGCTTTTCTACGTAGACATTCTTGCCCGCCTGCAGACCGGCGATGGCCATGGGCGTATGCCAGTGGTCTGGCGCCGCAATGGTAATAGCGTCGACATCTTTCTTCGCGAGAATTTCGCGGAAGTCTTTGGCAGACGCGGCAGGATATCCCATCTCCTGCCGCATGCTTTCGGCGAACTTTTGGAGCGTGTTGCTGTCCACGTCGCAGACGTGGGTAATGCGGACGGCACTACTGTTGGCTTTCAGCGCCGACAGATGCGCGTAGGCGCGGCTATGCAGACCGATCACGGCAAAGTTCAGTCGATCGTTGGAGCCGAGGATCTGCGCATAGCTTTTTGCCGTGCATCCAACCGCAAGGCCTGCCGCCCCTATTGCAACCGAATCGAGAAATTCCCGTCGAGTGACCATCCGTCTCCTTTTAGAAACAAAATTGTACCTCTTTCCAGCTTGAGCGAAAGCATTGAAACCGGCAAACGTCGTGAAGTTCAGCGACAAGTTCTTTCACAAGTCACGTACACCCAGAAAATGCTTCTCATACACTCGAGTATTGCTGGCAGAGAGATCGTATCTGCGCCACCAACTTTGGAACACCCGTGTCGGAATCGGGGCCTTCGTATTCGGCTGACATATAGCCCTTGAAGCCGGCCTGCGCGAAGAGTCGCCAGACGCGATCCAAATCCACGGGACTCTGGTCGTACTCAAAGCGGTCGCGAATATGTGTATTGGTTGCGTAGGGAATGCACGCCTCGATTTGCGCGTAGACATCCTGAGTGGGCGTTGGAATGAAGTTGGTGACATCGAGATTGATGCCGGCATAGGGCGAATTCACGCGATGCATAATTTCCAGGCAGACATCCGCGCGCTGCGTCACGCCGCTGTGATCTTCCAGCCCCAGCATGATGCCCCTTTTCCCGGAGTAATCCGCAGCCGCTTTTAAGGTTTCCACGGTCCAGTCGATGCTCTGCTGCAGGGTTGCGCCAGGCGGCAACTTACCGGCGAAAACCCGAAGGTGAGACGCTCCAAGCCGGTCGGTAATGTCCACCCATTTCATGATTTCAGTCAGGGTCTCGGCGCGTCTAGAAGCGGCGGCCTGGACCATACTGACGCCGCAAGCCGCGCCGGAAAGAAGCATGGCATTTTTGTACGCCAGGTGACGAAGACTATCGAGATATTCCGGATCTGTGGACTTGAGGTAGTACGCCGTCATATCGATACCGTCCACGCGCAGATCTACGGCCTTGCGGATGAAGTCCTCCAGCGTCATCGTCCCTTTTCTCAAGGCACGATCATAGGAGTAGGCGCAGCAGCCGGAGAATAGTCGCGGCATTTTTGAATTGTCTGCGCCGAACGCTGCAGACACTTCCGCAGCAGCGGTCGATCCGGGCCATTGCGCACCTGCGCCTGCCAGCGCACCAAACCCCACAGTCTTCAGAAATTTTCGACGCGGTACCTTGGGATACATCGTGCCTCCGGTGACGAACGACCTTTGAGAATTTCTTTCCAGCTTCGAACTGAACTGCGTCGGCAAAAATCTAGTTTTGGGGGGAGCGGTCTTGCGAAAGAAATTATAATCCGTAGCTATGTAGCCTGGACGCTTGCGGTTTGCAAATACATTTCCGAGGAGAATGTCCCAGTGAAACAAGAGGAAAAGAAAATCAATCGCCGCGATTTTATTGAGCAAGCAAGTATGGGAGTCGCCACACTCGGAACTTTTTCCGGCAAACGTTTGTTCGCTGCGAATAGGGTGATTGGGGCGAATGACCGCATCCGTATCGGAATCATCGGTGCTGGAGATCGCGGACAGGAAGACTTGAAGAGCGCATTGAGACAGCCGAATGTAGAGTGCGTCGCGGTTGCCGATGTGTATTCTCGCCGGCGTGAACAGGTGAAGAGTTTCGTCCCGAATGTCGCGATGTACGACGATCCGATGCGTCTGCTGGACCGTAACGACATTGACGCGGTGATTCAAGCCACGCCACAACATCTGCATGCAAAGTATTTTCTGGCCACGCTGGCTTCCGGAAAGGACCTCTATTCCGAGAAGACAATGGCCTGGGACATTCCCGAAGCGAAGGCGTGTCGTGCCGCCGCAAAATCTTCAAAACAGATTGTACAAATTGGGATGCAGGATGAAAGTTCGGGGGAGTTGGCGGACGCGAAGCAATGGATTCAGGAAGGTTTGCCGGGAAAAATCACGATGGTAGAGTCCTGGATGAGCCGCAACACACGGCAGGGACGTGGGCAATGGGTTCGACCGGTGCCGAGCGACTGCAATCCCACGCACGTGAATTGGGAGCTGTTTCTATCCGGGCGTCCGAAGGTCCCGTTTGACGGATACAAATTCATCAACTGGCGACTCTACTGGGAATTTTCCGGTGGCAATATTACGGAGAACATGGTGCATCAGATTGGGTGGATCATCAGCGCCATGAATCTGGAATTGCCAAAAGCCGCGACCATGATGGGCGGTGTGTATTCAGAAAAAGATGGGCGGCAGGTGCCGGATACGATCAGCGTCTCCTTCGAGTACCCGAATGACTTGCTTGTGGCGTGGCAATCCACCTTCAGCAATGAACGCTACGGCCTGGGAGAGCGCTTCCTGGGGAGCAAGGGCACTGTTGCGCATATCAGCGGTTCCAACACCATGGAGACGGGCGATCATCGAACGGACAATCCAAACTGGGACGAAGAGAACGCTCCGGGGCCGATCAACTATTATCCCGAGAAAGTGAATAATCCGGACGGCGTAGCGCTTCATGGAACAAATCCAGGCGTCAACCACATGGCGAATTGGATGGCCTGCATCCGCGATCGCAAACAGCCGAATGGGACGGTTGAAATTGGCTATTTGTCGGCGGTTGCCTGCCACATGGCGAACTTATCCTACAAACAGAAGCGGCGGATTACGCTGGAAGAAGCGATGGCGGCAAAGCCAGAGGCCTGGATGTAAGCAGGAAGGTGCGCTATTGAGTGGAGCGACAAGTTCTCTCATTCGGGTCAACCGAATTCCGGCCCGGCGGCGGCGAGCAAGCGTGCAGGATACCCGGGCAGCGCAGATAGACCGAGAGCCATGCGCGTGAAGCGACGCTGTGGATGAAAGCCCTGCGAGGTCAGCGTCGGGATCAGTCCGCTTCCCGCATCCAGCACATCCACAAAAAGACGGCCCGCAGCCGCACGGATTGCGGTGGAGGCGAGCGTGCTAGCGTCCTCAGGTGCGGCGATGATGGGACCGAGATGAGACGCAACAGTTCCCCGACGCAGAAGTGCGAAGCCGTCAGGGGATCGAAATGCGATGCTACCGGGTCGGGACAGGAAATCGTTGAGAAGAAAACGCCTGTCAGCGCCGAAAGCGAACTGATCGAGTGTAAGGTCCACAGATTCAGAAGCCGCAACACTCCCGCAGCCGTGACCTTCCCATCGCTCCATCCGGCAGAGCGGCACGAAGCCAAGCTTTGCGTAGATGTCGGTAGCGTCCGGTGCGGCATCCAGCAGCACGGCTCTTCCACTATCGCGCAGCAGTGAGGCAGATGTAGCGACGAGGCGGGAGGCAAGTCCGCGGCGGCGCCATTCGGCAGTGACAAGAACCATGGAAAGCCAGCCGAATTCGCAGCCATATGGAAGCACCGCACACGTCGCCACAAGGCAATCGCCAATCACGAATCCAAGGACGGTGCCCTGGGTAAAGAACATCTGCCAGTCCGCAGCAGTCTGGTTCCAACCAGCCTCCTCGGAGAGAAGCATAGCGCGAGAAATACAGGTTGCGTCCAGCGGAATTGGATTGAGTCTGTCAGTTGAGAACAATTCCATAACCCTCTAGTAACTGCGTAGTTGCAACTGGCAATTGACGATTTTGGGACCGGCTATTCCAGCCTCAGCTACTTGACGCAATTCCCGGTCAGCAAGCTTAAGATCGACAGCGCGTTTACCCGAGATGTGGCTACGAATCCCAACGATGCGGCGATTACAACCGCAATCATCGGTATGGCGAGGAGTCTCAACATGAAGGTCATCGCTGAAGGCGTCGAAACCGAGGCACAGATGGAATTCTTGCGCGCACATCGCTGCGATCAAATTCAAGGCTACTACTTCAGCAAGCCGCTATTGGTCGCTGACGTCGCGGATAAACTCAGAGGCGAAGCATCGGAAGCGCTCCATCCCCTGGCCTGATACTACAGTTGTAACTACTGGGCAAAGAGCAGAAGCTGTTGTTTTCGGAATTGGAAGATGCGTGCCAGGAATTGGTGATGTCTTCGCCAGTCAGACCAGTGCAGAAAGTGTTCCACAGACCGTACCAGCGCTTTCGATGGCCCAGCGCCGTCCGGCCACGCGCACGAGAGTTTTCAGCATGGTCTTGGGCGTGGGTGCATAGAAGCCATAGTAGGCATGCTCGGGCTGCTCTTCGATGCTGCGCCGCACCAGCAGCCCGTGGCTTCAGCCATCTTCTTCCCAGCCTTGGATCAAAGTCCAGTCGTACAACCGTTCCCCTTGCTGCCCGATCCTGCGAAAATACGTTCCAAGAACAGTTTCGGTAGGCTCTGCGCAATCGTACGCACTCGCACTTGGGACAGCGAAACCCTGTTGGCCACCTCAACTTTTCAAGAAACGTAGCACAGGCCCGCTCATCGGCAAGCCAGGAACGAAACTCCTGCCAAGTTCCAGGATGCGGAGGATAAACTTCCGCAGATGACGGATCAGGAACCACTACCTGTAGCGTCTACTGTACTCTGGCAACTAGCTACCTTATAAGTAATTTATTCTAAAGGACATAAATCTATTTTCGACAGACTCCGAGAGTATTGTGGTTTACAGTGGGGACATATGAACAGACGTGCCTTCTTGATTTCTCTTGCGGGTGCTGCGGCAGCTGCCGAGTTTCACGCCGGAGCCGCGCTGGCCTCTGAAGTGGTTCACACGGGTCGTGCGATTGCTCGGCCCACTCCAGACCAGACGGCATGGCAGGACCTTGAAGTGGGGATGTTTGCCCACTTCGCGCCAAATACCTGGCAGAACAAGGAAGGAGACGACCTTTCGACGCCGCTCTCCGAGATCAATCCTGTCGATTTGAACACGGACCAATGGGCGCAATGCGCGGTGAACATGGGTGCGCGCTATATTGTCTTCGTCGCCAAGCACATAGGCGGCTTCTGCATGTGGCAGACGAAGACGACCAGCTACAGTATTGCCAATACGCCATGGAAGGGTGGCCATGGCGATGTGGTGGCGGACATTTCGGAGTCGTGCAGAAAATTCGGCCTGAAATTTGGGGTTTATGTCAGTCCGCGCGACGACCACTTCGGTGCCGCGACCGGAGGCAAGTGCAAGACCCCGGCGTTGCAGGCGAAGTACAACGCGATGTACCGTGAGCAACTCACCGAAGTACTGTCGCGCTACGGCCCAATGGTGGAAGTATGGTTCGACGGCTCAGTCGTGACACCAGTGGGAGACATACTACAGCGTTACGCGCCCCACGCGATGATATTTCAAGGTCCAGAGGCGACGATCCGCTGGGTTGGCAATGAGAATGGGTACGCACCTTACCCTTGTTGGAACACTATCTCCCGCTCAGATGCTGAGACTGGCACGGCGACGTCGCTGAACAGCGATCCAAACGGCAGCGTGTGGATGCCGGTCGAGAGTGACGTGTCTATCCGCAGGCCGTATTGGTTCTGGAGCACGACCAATGAGAAAAACTT
>JAJZDO010000017.1 GCA_021805955.1 Acidobacteriota bacterium | reverse complement strand
TTTCGACGGGAGATTCAGGCCGTCCTGCAGCGTGAGCTGTTCGAAGATTGGCACCGGCTGCAGGCTGCGCGCGATCAAGTACGCGAGCGTGTTGGCCAGAATGACCGGCAGAACGATGGAATAGTTTCCACTGAGTTCAAAGACCATGAAGACACTGGTCAACGGGACGCGCAAGAAGGCGGCGAAGAGGACTCCCATGCCTACCAGGCCGTAGGCCCCAACGGAACCCACCAGTTGGGGGAAGAAATGTTTTTCAAACATGCCTACAGAAGCCCCCAGCATGGCCCCGATAAACAGGGTGGGCGCGAACATGCCGCCCGGCGTACCGCTGGAGAAGGAAACCGTGGTCGCCAGGATTTTAAGGATCGCCAGAGCCAGGAGGATGTGCCATAGGTATTGGCCGTGCATGGCGTGATCGATGGTGTCGTAGCCGGCGCCCATCACCTGGGGAAACCCGAAAAACCCGACGCAGCCGACTAGCAGGCCGGCGGCGGCGGGCTGCAGCATCCGCGTCCAGTCTGGCAGAGAGCGCAGCCATGGACGAAGGACGGCCAGAAGGCGAGAGAATAGGACCGCGGCGAACCCTCCTACGACGCCTAAGGTAGCGTAGGCCAGCAGCTCGCGATTGTCGCGCAGCGTGATCGCGGGAACGCGGAACATGGGTTGCGATCCCCAGAAGGCGCGGGCAACGACAACGCTGGAAACCGCAGCCAAAACGATCGAGCCGAGGACGGCCGCGCTCCACGCGCCGATCACTTCCTCAATGACAAACAGAATGGCCGAGATGGGCGCGTTGAAGGCTGCGGCCAGACCGGCGGCCGCGCCGACCGGGGCAAAGAGCCGAAGCCGTTCGCGGGACAGATGCAGCCGTCGACCGATCAGGGACGCGATTCCAGCGCCGATCTGCAACGAGGGGTCTTCCGGCCCCAGGGATTGTCCGGAACCGATGGCCAGCGCAGAAGTGATGAACTTGCCGACTACGGTGCGGAACGAGATATATCCGTTGTAGACGTAGAGGGCGGCCTTGGTCTGGTTGATGCCGCTGCCTCTGGCCTGCGGGAAGAGGTACTTCACCATCGCGCCCAGCAACAGGCCCACCAGCATGGGAGCCAGCAGCAACCGGTATTGGCCGGAGTGAGGAACGGAGCCGAGCAGCAGGACCTTCAGCCACTGAATGGCCATGCGGAAGCACACCACCAACAATCCCGACAGGATGCCGATGAAGATGGAGAGGACGAGAAACAGACGGTCTCCGCGGGTGGGGGCAATGCGCTGAATCTCGGCGTCGGTGAGCGGAGCGTGGCCGACGGACGCGGCGGCCGTTGCGTGAGGCGCCTCAGTCGCGATGAAGGCGGCAGCACGGTTGAAGGCGGAATTTGTGGTCGGTTCACTCACTCTGTCTTGTCCGGAGTTTGGGTCAGTTGCAAGAGTAGCGCGTCGTCGCCTGTGGGTGCGCCGCATAGCTTCGCTGTCATAAGTTCGGCGTGGCCGCTCCACGTCATCAGATCTTGTTGCAGGGACGTGTCGCCGCTCAGCCGGTTCGGCGCGAGTGACTTCGATTGGGCCCACTGCGTCCATTGTGTTCCGAGCGCAAGAAGGTCCGCATCGGTGGAATTGGCGTCACTAGCGGACTGCGGATGTTTCAAACAGCTTTGATAGCGGCGGTGGGCGATATTGGCTATCAGGAGCACGCGGTCGGCACGCTGTCTTGGCGGCAGGCCATCGAAGGGGATCAGCTGCGACATTCGCTGGTATGTATCCAGCTCATGTTCGGCGGAGCGCTTCTGCTCTGGATTGACGGCCGCAGGGTATTGGCGCGCCTTGGCCATATAGCGGTTGAGCGCCCGCATGGCGTGCTTGTATTGGCCCACCGAGGCCGCGATCTGGGATTCGGCAAGCAGCGACGCGAGAACGTCGGAAGGGCTCGCGTTGCGGCTCCGCTCCACCCGCTGAAATGCGGTGGAAGCATCGGAAGGATCCTGGGCCTGCCGCAAAAGATTGGCAATCGCGAACAAGGCCGAGGGGCTGTCGAGGGCGTTGCCTTCCGCGGCGAGGAGCTGCCCCTGGGCGTCATTGAACCTGTGGAGCGACAACAGATATCGGGCCAGTTCCAGGCGGATATCGCGGCGCCGTTCCGTTCCTTCGGAGAGCCACAAACCGTTCAAGGCCGACTGATAATACTCGATCGCCTGCTGGGGATTCCTGCGCCGGACTGCAAGCCGGGCCAACTGCAGATTGAGATATCCATCGCCGGGTTCAGCCTCGTGGAGGGTGGAAAAATACGCATAGGCCTCATCCGTGCGTCCGGAGGCAGCCAGGGCTTCCGCCAGGGCCATTTGATATTGCGTGTTGGCGGAGGAAAATGACAACGCGGAGCGGAAGTCATCCACCGCATCGGCGGAGTGACCGGAGGCGAGGGCGATTTCGCCGCGCGCGAACCATCGCTTCTCGAGCACGCTGCGATGCTGCTGAAACGAGTGGAAGAAAAAATAGGTGACGACTGCGATGCAAATCGTAATTGCGACGAGACTCAACAGCGCCAGACTGTCTTGAACGATGAGCCTGCGGCGCTGGATTCGTTCCGCGGGGGAGAGGTGGAGTTTGCTATCTGCAGTGCTGGCTGTCGGCATAAGATTCGAACGTGGACATCTTTATTATCTCTAAACTGCGGCTCAATTCGACCGGTTCGTTCGCTTCGACCTGTTTTGCTGAATCGTTGTCGACACCGGGAGGGATCTCGCGTCGCATCCGCAGACGGTGTAGCTTAGCGGGCTTGTGCGTGAAGGAAACGCGTCGCTTCTTCCACAGTTCCGGGCTGAATTCATCCTCCATTCATCTTCTATTTTCAGGATATTCACGAAGCCCTGCAAAACTACTCGCGGTGTCAACCAATACTCCCCTTTCCATGCGTCGTTGCGTTGGCAATGACCTACGTGTGTCCATGGTCACCATGGCTGGGCACGATTGTTTTATAGAATTTTCATCGATCACCCAAGAGAGGCCGAATGAAATATCGACCGAATACGCTGATTCTTGCAATCTGTGTGGCGGCATTGCCGATGGCGGGCACGCTCGGATTCGCACAATCGAATCCAGACACAACGACCACGGCAGTCCACAAGAAGCAGGCACGCACAAAGCCATCGAGCATCGAATCCCAATTGAATGAGATGCGTCAGCAGATGCAACAGCAGCAAGAGGAAATCGATCAACTAAAGCAGCAGTTGCAAAGCCGCGATCAACAACTGCAGCAGGCGCAGGACGCAGCCCAGCAGGCGCAACAAACCGCACAGCAGGCTCAATCCCAAGCGCAGGCGTTGCAGCAGAGTTCCAGCCAAAACAGCCAGGCGTACACGAACCTGCAGCAGGCGGTGCAGGGCGTGCAGGCGGACACGGCGCAAACCAGAGCGGAAATGACCACTGTCCGCCAGAACGACGAGGGTATGCGCGAAAATTATGCGAATCCGATCGCGCTTAAATACAAAGATGTGTTTCTTACGCCAGGGGGCTTCCTGGCTGCTGAAACTGTAGACCGTCAGCGGGCAACCGGTGGCGGTCTGAACACGCCATTTGGCTCGATTCCGTTCAACAACTCCGCGCTTGGCCACCAGAATGAATTTGTCGCGACTGGCCGTCAGTCGCGTATCACGTTTTTGGCGGAGGGGAAATATCCGCATGCGACGATCGGAGGATACTACGAGGCGGACTTCCTGTCGGCTGGCACCACCTCCAACAACAACGAGAGCAACAGCTACGCGCTCCGGCAGCGCCAAATGTGGGCGCGATACAAGAACACAAACGGCTTTACCGTGGTGGGCGGCCAGATGTGGTCGTTCCTTACAGAAACTACAGTGGGCATGCAGAACAGGTATGAGGCCATTCCGCTCACCATTGACCCTCAGTACGTTCCCGGCTTTATCTGGGCGCGACAATATGGATTTCGTGTCTACGACAACTTCTTCAATAGAAAAATATTCACGGGCATTGCGCTGGAAAACCCTCAAACGACCTTTGGCGGTCAGGGATTCACCAACAACTTCGTTCTCGGAACTGCCGGAAACCCAGGCGGCTTGTTGAATCCAAGCACCAACTACTCCATCAACATGGCACCGGATGTGATTGCCAAGGTCGATTTTGAACCAGGATTTGGCCATTATGAAATTGCCGGAATCTCCACCTTCCTCCGCGACCGCGTATACCCAAATGCGAGCACAAAGAGCGCAGTCGGTGCATATAACTCCGACAAGGTTGCAGGTGCTGTGGAAGCTGGGGCGTGGCTGCCATTTCACAAAGGTTTGTATAACATCGGTGTGCGTGGAATATATGGACAGAGCGTCGGACGCTATGGTGCTGGTGGCCTGCCGGACAGCACCGTGCATCCAGACGGTACGCTGGCGCCGCTGCATAATACCGTCGCGCTGTTCTCGGCTGAATTGCATCCTGGGAAATGGGACTTCTACGAGTATTACGGCGGAGACTATGCGGGCCGTGCATACTACCTGAATTCTGCTGGCGCATCGGTCGGCTATGGTGCGTACACATTCAACAACAGCGGCTGCGAGACAGAGACTGTCCCTTCATCTTCGCCTTATGGTCCCGGCGGCCCGGCAAACTGTGCCAACGACACCCGAGCCATCGTCAACGAAACCGTGGGATTCTGGTACAACTTCTACCGCGGAGGAAAAGGCAAGTTGGCCTTTGGGATGCAGTACAACAATGCCCAACGCAAGATATGGTCGGGTCTTGACGGAATACAACCCAAGGCAACAGACAATATGTTCTGGACGTCATTCCGTTATTACATCCCATAGATTTATGGCTAGAAGCGTAGTTGCAAACGGGAGAGGCGTGGAAGATTCCACGCCTCTCCTGTTCTCTGTGCGGTGCTCAGCGAGTGACTTCAGCCGATCTTGGACAACTGTTCGGCATACAAGGGATTGTTGGGAAATTCCCTGGCAAGGGAAGAGAGCAAATCGCGCGCCTTCACTTTATCTTTATCCCGCATGGCAGCCACAGCCAGCAGTAATTTCGCCAGTGGCTGGAGGTAATGGCCTTGGGCAGCTGTCAACTCCAAATCCTGCTCCCCGAGAACCTTGTTTGTTTCTCCACCCGCCATTTGCAGGAGCCAACGAACGGGTGCCGGCTTCAACCCAAGAATGTAATTCTCCATGCCGACCGCCAGATAAGCATCGTAGGCATGGGGATCCACCTGCAGCAGGCGATGGGCATAGGTGCCTCCTGATTTCGTAAACTCAAAGCCAGCCAAGTCGCGGCGCTCCAACAAGGATGCATAATCGGCGCGAAGTCCAAACATGAGAGTTTTGGCGAACAAGGCTGTCGCATCGTCGGGATGGTTGCTGAGGATGGCATCCGACAATTGGTCTGCCTTATCCAGATCGGCATCGAATGCTTTTTTCACTTCCGGGTCAAGGGTGTCTTTTTTGCGCTTGAGATAGCTGGTATCGTTGGTGAACAATTGCATATCCAGCACACCGGTGCGGTGGAACTCCGAAAATAGATAGCCTGCCGCGTCGGACACCGGTCCCATGGGATCCTGGGGATGCTCTGCCATGTATTTCGCAAAAATGGCATGCGCCTCCGGGAAGTGGAGGTTATACATTTCGTGAAAACCCGCATCTAACATCTGCGGGGTCTCGACTGTTTGACTCTGCGCCCATAGAGGCTGAGAAATGGCGAAGCTGAAGCTCAAAGCAATTGCAGGAAGCAGAAACTTAACTTTCATTGCGAACATGCTAGTTCCCCAATAGATTTGGATCAAACGGTATCTGTGGCCAAAAGCCCCAACTCGTTCAACATTGTGAAGATATGGCACCATTATTTCATTTCACATTTTCGCGCGGACATTAACTGTAACTGTGCCGGCGCGATGACCTGACCGCAGCAGAACCCATCCCCGCCACGATGAGTGCCAAGAAAAGCACGGGACATATAGTAACCTGAAGGCGACGGGTTGCGTCTAAACAGAGAAGCACTTAAAAGGTACACCCTTACACTTGGAC
>JAJZDO010000068.1 GCA_021805955.1 Acidobacteriota bacterium | reverse complement strand
GCCTGTCCGAACTTCCCGCCTGCGCCTTCCGTCTTTCATCCTCATGACCCTGCTGCTGGCCTTGGTTTGCGGCATGGCCATCCCCGGCTTTGCCAAGACTGCGAATGGCAAGCTGTTAGCCGCTACTCCACCGATGGGTTGGAACGACTGGGCCCACTATCAGTGCGACTTTACCGCGCAGACAATTCTGACCAACGCGAAGCAACTGGTGAAGAGCGGCCTCGCCGCACACGGCTACAATACAGTGACAATCGACGATTGCTGGATGCAGAAAGATCGCGATGCTCAGGGCAACTTACAGGTCGATCCGCAGCGCTTTCCCGAAGGGATGAAGCCGGTCGCTCAAGCCATCCATGCGATGGGCCTGAAGTTTGGCATCTATGAGGACGCGGGCCATGAAACGTGCGGCAAATTCGCCGGCAGCGGCGTGCCCGATGGCGGCGGCAACGACCACTTTCTCCAGGATGCTCGACTGTTTGCATCCTGGGGTGTCGATTATCTGAAGCTGGACGGCTGCAACGTCTATGTGCCCGCGGGTGGCACCCAGGCCGATGCCTACCGCAGCGCCTACGCAGCGGAAAATAAGGCGCTGAAAGTAGTGGGCCGACCTATCGTTTTTTCCGAATCGGCCCCGGCGTATTTTCAGGGCACACCCGATTGGTACGATGTTCTGAGCTGGGTTCGCGACTACGGTCAACTGTGGCGCGAAGGTACGGACGTCGCTACCTTCCATCCCGCGGAACCCGACAGGCCGCGTTTTCATAGCGTGCTTTGGAACTACTCCTACAATCTTCCGCTGGGCCGGTTCCAGAAACCTGGCAACTGGAATGACGCGGATTTCATCATCGGCGGGGATGACGGTGTGAGCGTGGCCGAGACTCGCAGTCAACTGGTATTGTGGTCGATGATGTCGGCGCCGCTGATCCTGAGTTCCGATCTCGAAAAGCTCAGTCCAGAGGCAATCGCGATTCTCAGCAACAAGGCCGTCCTGGCGGTCGATCAGGATGCGTTGGGCAAGACGGCCACCCTGGTGCGGCGCAACCCGATCATGGATATTTTGTTCAAAAAGCTCAGCGGCGGCAGTTATGCGGTCGCGGTGCTGAATCGCGGACCTTCGCCGATTCAGGTGGAACTGCATCCGGCCGATTTGGGATTTTCGGCGAACACCGGCTGCCACCTGGAAGCGCGCGATCTTTGGAGCGGGGCAAATCAAGCTTCAATATCCTCCTTGCAAGCGAACGTTGCCAGTCACGATACCGCGATCTGGCGCATCCGGCCGTCTTCTTCCTGCGGCATGCCGACGCGCACCGGCACGATCGTGATGATTGCCGTCGCGAATCATCATCACGAGTTCATCGACCACTACACCCGCTGTCTGACCGCTTCGGGAATCGTCGAAGATTGCGCCGGGACTTCGGCGGAAACCTGGACGATGACACCGAGTGGAACGTTGAAGTCCGGGGGGAAATGCCTCGCCGTTGCGGACGGGAAAACAGCGATGCAGGCATGTTCCGCCAGCAAAACTCAGCACTGGAAATACACCTTGCTGGGAAACTTAGTGAGTGCCGATGGCGCATGTCTCACGGCCAGCGGCCCGGACGACCAATCCGCGCCGCTGAGTATATCGGCCTGCGGACACAATCAGCCAAACCAAATCTGGTCGCTGCCGAACTAGGGACGCTCTGATTAAGTCGGTTGAAAGTCCCTCAGCGGCTAAAGCCCTACGGATTTTCAGCCATGTACGACACGGCAGAAGCAGTGCCCTGATACAAAACAGGCTTAATCAGAGCTTCCCTAGACGGAGACGGAAGATTTCTCCGGAGTGTTACTACAGTCTCGGTTTACGATCTACCAGCTTGGTCAGAATGCAAGGAAAGTTCACCCTAACTGCTCTCTTCTTCATCTTGTAGAAACCGGGACAAGATGAGGAAGAGAAGCGAGAATCCATTGCGCGTGTTACGCAAGTGTTCGGTTCTTAGCAAGCTGCCATCTTGTTCGCCTGGGAACTGAATTTGAGAAATTCATGGAGTTACTGAAATGGATGATTGGACACGCCGCGAGTTCTTGAACACAGCGACAGGCGCTGCAATTAGCGGCGCAATGCTTGGCCATACGAGGTTCCTCAACGCTGCGACCGGAAACGCTCCCGCTGCAACGGTAGGTTCGAGCACCACGCAATACGTGGGGCCCACCGGGCCGCTCGACTCTGTCATCTTTCCGAAACCACAGGAAATTTCCAGCGCGGGCGGGAATTTCATTCTTGATAGCCAGGTGCGCATTGTCGTGCCGCCGAACGCATCGCAGGAAGATTTATTTCTTGCGCGCTCTCTAGCGAACGAGTTGGGAGATAGGTTCGACCTGCATCTCAAGATAGAACGATCTCCCAGCTTTGGCGCTGAAGCGCGGGTGATCCTGATAGGGTCGATGCAGAATCCGTTGATCCGGCAGTATTGGTCGCGAACAGGTACAGGTGGCGGCGAGCAGAGTCCTGGGCCGGAAGGCTACGTTCTCCGGACTGACAAGAATGTCGTGCTGGTGGCGGGCAGCGACGATCGCGGCGCGTTCTACGGATTGCAGTCTCTGCGGCAATTGGTATTCAAACAAGAGAATCAGGTACAAATTCGTGGCATGCTGATTCGCGACTGGCCTGAAAAACAATTTCGTGGAATCTATCTGTATCTTCCAGGGCGAGACAATATCCCCTATTTCAAGCGCTTCATCCGCGATTACATGGCGCTCTACAAATACAACACGCTCATCATGGAGATGGGCGCAAGCATGCGGCTCGACAGCCACCCTGAGTTGAACTCCGGATGGATCGAGTTGGTCCGGGATTGCAACTACAGTTGCCGCAATTATCCTCCGGGCCCATTCCATGACGTGGAACAGAACTCATCTCACCAGGACACGGCTGACGGCGGTTTCCTTGAAAAGGATGAAGTCGCCGACCTGGCGCGCTTTACGGCAAAGTATCAGATTGAACTTATTCCAGAGATTGCATCTTTTACTCACAGTTACTATCTGCTGACGAAGCATCGAGACCTTGCAGCGGTACCTCAAAGTAAGTGGCCCGACATCTATTGTGCGTCGAATCCGAAGTGCTACCCCCTGGTTTACGAGGTGTACGACGAATACATCGACCTATTGAAACCCAAGATGATCCACATTGGGCATGACGAACTTTTTCTCCCCGTGGGAGTTTCCCCCCAGTGCAAAGACGAGGACATTGGAGAGTTATTCGGGGAGGATGTGAAGAAAGTTCACGACCATCTCTCATCCCGAGGCGTCCAGACCGCGCTGTGGGGCGACATGCTGCTCGAGTCTGTGCGCGGGCACGGACTGCAGAAGCATACGACCCGAGATGGCTGGGTTTACTACATGCCGGGTGGCATGACTCCGGAGCAGGTACAGCGGCTCATTCCAAAAGACTGCCTGATCTTCAACTGGTTCTGGAGCAATGAACCGGGCGAGAGGGGCGGAAATGCAGAATTGAATGAAGCCATACTCGACAAGATGGGCTTCCAGCAAATTTACGGTAACTTCGAGCCGACCATTCAGAACTATGACACACGAAAAAAGCGAGCTACTTTGCTGGGGGGCGCGCCTTCAGCATGGTTTGCCACTAACGAAGTTGGATTTGGAAAGAATCTTATGTCCACGTTCCTTGGTTGCAGCAGCATTCTGTGGTCGGGTCAGGTGATCGAGGGCAAGGACCTATCGGGCCGAGTTCAATCCATGCTTCCCGCCATTCGCACGCGACTTAGCGGAATCATTCCTCCCACTCAGACAGAAACCTCGATTGTGCCGGTAGATATATCGAGCAAGTTCAATGCTGGAAACGACGTGCTGGGCTCAGACCTGAGTGGGATGGCGACCGGAACTATCCAGTTGAACAATATTCCATTCGACATGAAACCCGCGAATGGCATGAATTTCATTGTTGTCGGGACGGATGGGAAGAGAGGCACGAACCTGCCGAAGGCCGTGACCGGCATCCCGATTGGAGTGGCCCCGACCAGTTTGATCTTTCTTCATGCCGCTGCGAAACCTGCTTCCAACAAAGAGAGCTTCCGTTTGATTTGGGACCAGGAAGACACTGCCGACCTTCTCGGATGGTACGAAATCGTTTATGAAGACGGCTTCGTCACCACGATTTCCATCCGCTATGGCGTCAATATTCTGGAGTGGAACTGGGATCAGCGCGTTTCTTATAACGACTACTGCTACGGAGCCGATGCCGTCACGGTCGGAGCCGAGTCGACGAATGGCATTACTTTTTTCGCGCTTGAATGGATCAATCCCCGCTTAGGCAAAGTCATCCAGGAAGTCCGGCTGAAAGGCACGACAGGATTTCGCGGGGGCTCCGACCGCTACGACAACGAGTGGGGTCCGGTGATTGAAAGCAATGCCGTCATTCTGAAGGCGATGAGCATGGTACAGAAGCGAACATGACATCGGGGCGGAGCGCGCATCGCAACGGTGCGCATTCCGCTCATTTCACATCCACACGCCCTCGACCATTTCCCGGAGTGCGGCCCGTCTTGCTACCATGTTCCTAGTCGCCACTCTGTACTTTTATGCGATTTTTCCCTATGTTCAAACGTCTATGGATCTGCCTGTTCGCTCTCCTGCTTCCGATTTCGTCCTCCATCCCCTGTGCCGCCAGCGCGTATGACGCGCATCCCAAGCTGGTCATCATCCTGGTGATCGATCAGTTTCGCGAGGATTACCTGGAGCGTTACCGCACCGACTTCAAAGGGAATGGATTCAATTTGTTCCTGGACCACGGCGCATATTTTCCCGACTGTTATTACGACTATGCCAATCTGGTGACGGCAGCCGGGCATTCCGTCATCGCAACCGGCGCGTACACGGATGGCAACGGTATCGCCAGCAATCAGTGGTGGGACCTGGACCGGAACACGAAGCGCCCCATCACTTCCGTCGAAGACCCGCGCTATAGCATCGTGGGTATGCCTGCCACTACTCCGGAGTCGGCGCTGGAAGGCGCTTCGCCGCGCAACCTGCTCGCCAGTACGATTGGCGATGAAGTTCGGCTGGCCACGAAAGGAGAGGCAAAGCTCTTTGGAGTGTCGCTGAAGGATCGCGCCGCAATCCTCACGGCCGGCCACACCGCGAATGGGGCCTTCTGGATCGATCCGCAGAGCGGCGCCTTCGTCACCTCCACATATTACATGCCCACCCTGCCCGACTGGGCGACCGCGTTCAACCAGAGCGATCGCGCCGCGGAGGCGCGGACAGAAGCCGGCGTGTCCGCGAGTGTGCCGTTTTTCTCCAACGTCGGAGCGACGGATGCCGGCATTCACTATGAACTTGACTTCGCCCAGGCGCTGATCCAGGGCGAGAACCTTGGCGCGGGGAATGTCACGGATGTCCTGACCGTCAGCATCTCTTCGACCGACATTCTAGGGCATCGCGTCGGTCCAGACTCGCCAGACCAGAGGCAACTGGTGGACCAGCTCGACGGCAACCTGGACCAGTTTTTTCAGTGGCTCGATCAAACTATACCCGGCGGACTCGACAATGTGTGGATAGTGTTGACGGCCGACCATGGAGTGGCCCCGGTTCCCGCAACCGCGCAGCAACTTGGAGTTCCGGCAGCTACGATCCAGATCCAACCCCTTATTGCCGCGCTGAACAAAAGCATGAACGATCGCTTCTCGCCGGGCCAGCAGATCGAATACCTGCTGCCGGATCAGGAGTTGCCCTACATCGCGCTGAATGCTCCCACGTTTCAACGCGCCGGCATCAATGAGTTGGAGGGCGAGCGCGCCATTCAGGATTCCATCCCGGCGGCGATGGCATCGCTAAATTCGGCTGCCGCCGTGCCGGATTCCAAAGTGAAACCCAGCGCAACGCGCCTCGCGCCGGAACCGGAAATCTTCCGCACCTTCACGCGCTTGCAGATGGAGTCTCTCCAGCCGGGATTGCCTCCGACGGAATTCGGCCGCCTCATTGCCCACAGTTATTCGCCGAATGGCGGCTGGTAGACATGTTTGGGCT
>JAJZDO010000316.1 GCA_021805955.1 Acidobacteriota bacterium | reverse complement strand
CGCAGGGCTCCGAAATCACAATTGTGTTGCAGCTAGTTAGATGGTAGACCGGGCTGGCGGTTGCGAACAAATCGTCATGGCAGGATGGAATTCGCCGGGCCACTTTGTTTTTGCACGATATCCCGCTAGATTCATAGATATATGCAGTTCTTCAATTTTGCCTGGATTGGCCCGCGTTTCCCCGGGTCGCTGGATTTGCTGTATTTTCTGAAAAAGCCTGCCTGGCGCCGACAAATCTTGTGCGTTCTGCTCGCCTTTGCGGCAATGGGGACGGTCCCAGGCGCTGCCCAGCAAACTGAGACCGCGACGCATCACAAAACCCACGCGACGGCGTCTTCCACGCATCGGCGCGCTAAATCCGCCGGCCATCGCGCTCATCACCGCGCCGTAGCATCCAAGGCCCACACGAAGCGGAGAGAAACGCCCAGCCATGGCAGTCGCGCGTCCAGCGCTCACCGCAGCCGCACCAGCGCAGAGCGGACTCGTTCCAATCGTCGTCGCCGCGCCCGTCGCCATGTGAGTGCGCGGACGCTGGCGCGCGTGCATCAACTTCATCGGGCTTTCGTAGCGTCGTCGCAATTGCGTCCGATGGCGCAGCAGTTGAGACAGGAGCGCACGCCCGAGGCCTATGCCGGAGTGCGCCGGTATGCGCGCGCGCATACCGGGGAGGCGTCGTCGGCCGCGTATATGGCACTGGGGGAGGCATACTTTACCGACGGAAAATATCCGGATGCGGTGGCGTCCTTTCGACAGGCGGGGAAAATGGGGCAGGCCCTCGCGGATTACGCGGACTATCTCGGCGCCAAAGCGGACTTCGCGCAGCAGGGATATGCGGATGCCGAACAACTGCTCGACGGATTCGCCGAGCGCCATCCGGACAGCGTTCTGATCGATCACGCCTCGCTCCTGCTGGCCAACGTCAAGCTTGGCGAGGGCGACCCGCAGGCGGCGCTGCGACAACTTGCAAAACTGGAGGGCAGCCCGCTGGCGAAGTCCTCGGAATATCTGTTCGCGCTGGCAAAGGCGAACCAGTTGGCCGGCAATCGCGACAAGGCGCAACAACTGTATGCTCGCCTGTACGTGGGCGATCCTACCAGCAGCGAGGCAAGTAAAGTTCCAGGACAAATGCAGCAGATGGGAATCAGTCCGCCATTCAGTGTGGCTGAACGGACTCGCCATGCGGATGGATTGTATCTCGCGGGACGCTATGAGGCGGCGGCAGCGGAATATCAATCGCTCGCTGGGGACCCGGCAGTGGTGGGCACCGCAGCGGTGAACGGGCTGCTGGCGCAGGCTGCCGTCGCGACTTTCAAGCAGATGCATCACGTGGATCCCTCTCAGCTGGCCCGGCTATCGGATACCGAGGACGACGCCGGAGCCACGCGACTGTATCTGATGGTGGAAGCCGCTCGCGATGCCAAGGACGTTGCGCAGGTGAAGGCCTTGATCGCGCAGATTGAGCAGCGTTTTCCCAGCAGCCGATGGACGGCGGAGGCGCTGTTTTCCGCAGGCAATATGGCGTTGGTCGCCAACGATCTGCCCTCGGCGATCCAATACTACGGCGATCTGGCGCAGCGTTTTCCTGACAGCGCGATGGCGCCGGTCAGCCACTGGCATGCCGCGTGGTTGAACTATCGACTGGGCGACAAGAAAACAGCGGGCCAGATGTTCGACGAGCAGATTGAGCGGTACCCCAACGATATGCATGTGTCGGCCGCCGTCTATTGGCGCGGGGTGGTGTATGAGGAGTACGAAAAGAATCCAGCCGCGGCGGCTGCCTGTTATCGAAAATTGATCGCCACATTTCCGCAGTATTACTATGCTGAACTGGCCCAACGAAGGATGGCCAGCCTCGGCGCTGTGGCGCCGGAAACGTTGCCGGTACTGGCGCGCATCGACGATCCCAGTGTGCCCGATCTGACCACCGAGGTTCCAGAGGACGACATTCATGTAGAGCGTGCGCAACTGCTGGCGAATGCCGGGCTGAACCAATATATTGTGCCGGAGATGAGCGCCAGCCCGGACAGCAGCAGCTGGCGAGCCTATGCGGAGGCCCAACTCTACAGCTCGTATGGAGAAAACTGGCAAGCGCTCCACATCCTCAAGCAAAAAGTGCAATCCTATCTTTCCGCGCCGATGGATTCGATTCCGCGCGGCTATTGGGACCTTTTGTTTCCGCAACCCTACTGGGCAATGCTGCAAAGAGATTCGCAGCAGCAGGGCCTTGATCCGTATCTGGTGGCGTCGCTGATCCGTCAGGAATCGGAATTCAATCCGGGCGCTGTCTCGTATGCGAACGCATGGGGATTGATGCAGTTGTTGCCGCGCGTCGGCAACGAGCTGGCGCGCAAGGAACATCTGCGGCCCTATCGGACCGCATACCTGCTGAATCCGGAAGTGAATCTGAAACTGGGGACTGCGTACTTTCGGGAATTGATGGATGAATTCAACGGCCAGCCAGAATATGCGCTGGCTGCCTACAACGCCGGCGATGACCGGGTGAAGGCATGGCTCGCCAATGGGCCCTACGCCAGCCTGCCGGAGTTTGTGGAGTCGATCCCATTTACCCAGACGCGAGAATATGTGGAGGCAATTCTGCGCAACCAGGAAATGTATCGCCGCCTGTACACAGCGGGAGGCGCCAGCCAGGCGGGCCACTTGGCCGCGAATCCAAACGTCGGCCCGAGCGGCGGTCATCCCATCCAGCAGTAGCCGCAGTTTTTCCGGTGTCGTTGGCGGCGCTACGGTTCGTCGTTAAGAACGTGATCCAGCACAAAATTCGATAGAATCAGGTTGCAACAGTGGATTCGACGTGCCCGGATGGCGAAATCGGCAGACGCAGCGGACTTAAAATCCGCAGGGAGCAATCCCATGGGGGTTCAAGTCCCCCTCCGGGCACCATAGAATCAATAGAATACATTGATTTTGGACCCGCTTCGGAACTCCTCAAAACGTACTGGCGATACATATGGGGATACTTTGGTACGATGTCTCTCAAAGGGGCGTATCACCATGCCGAGGAGAGCATCAGCTAAAGCGACGGGAGTCTGGGAGAAGGTTCCGGGCTCTGGCATCTGGTGGGTTCGTTATCGGGAGAATGGCGTTCTCCATCGCGAGAAAGTCGGTCGCAAATCGGATGCGATTGCACTCTACCAGCAACGCAAAGCCAGCATTCGGGCCGGCGCGAAATTACCTGCTAACATGCGACTCGCCTCTGTCCGCTTTCAATCATTGGCGGATGACATTCTTCTCTTCAGTCAGAATCACCATCGGGATCAGCGCAACATTGCTTCCCGCCTGAAGCGGATACTGCCAGATTTCGGGATCCGGCTGGCCGACCAGATCAAGCCGGCAGACATTGACGGCTGGATCGCCGCCAACACCAGCACACCGGCGACCGCGAATCGATATCGTGCCCTCTTCTCGCTGATCTTTCGCGAAGCGCTGCGTAACGGCAGAGTGACGAGCAATCCCGCTCGGCTGGTGCGCCAGCGCAACGAGGGTGGTGGGCGCATACGGTTCCTCACTGAAGAAGAGGACCGGCGGTTGCGGAAGGCGATCATCGAGCGATGTCCTGAGCGCCTGCCGGAATTGGTCATTTCGCTGGGCACTGGAATGCGGCTTTCAGAGCAATACTCGCTCGCTTTTGGCCAGATCGATTTCGGTCGGCGCGAGATTCATCTGGAGCAAACAAAGAACGGTTCGGCCCGCACTATTCCAATGAACAGCGAGGTTCTCGAAGCCTTTCGAGAGTTGAAGCGGCGTGTTCCCCGCGCGAAGCTGGAGGACCCGGTTTTCAATATCAAGTCGCCGCGCGCCTGGTTTGAAGCTGCACTCGCCGATGCCAAAATCGAGCGATATCGCTGGCACGACAACCGGCACACATTCTGCTCCCGGCTCGCAATGCGCGGCGAAAACCTGAAAGTGATCCAGCAGCTTGCAGGGCACAAAACGATCCAGATGAGTGCGCGGTATGCGCACCTTGGGGAGAAGAACCTGCGAACGGCTGTAGAAGGTCTTTGCGTTGGTGCGAGTGCCGCCACGGACTGAAACGGCATAGCGGGACGCAGAACTCAAACTGACAACTCAAGAGCCCTATATTCTGCATGGGCCTGCATTGCGATGCACGGGTTCGCAGTGGGAGTGATATAACAAATAATGTTATAATTGAGGAGTTGGGAGATTCCCGTGACAGGCCAGGCACTGAAAAAAGGACGAGAGGGGACCAAGTTGACACAGCAAGAAGCTGCGTCAAGACTTGGCCTCACACAAGCCTACCTGTCGATGCTTGAACGTGGCTATCGCCCGGTGACTGCGGAACTCGCTGCGCAGGCAATGAAGGTATTCAAACTCCCACCGACGGCCTTGCCTCTGGAAGCGGATCGCCCTTCGACTTTAGATGAGGGCGCGTTCAAGGCCGAACTCGGCGCACTAGGATACCCAGGCTTTTCCTACCTGCGCGGAAAGTCCCACTACAATCCGGCTCGCTTGCTGTTCCTCGCGCTCGACCAGGACGACCTTGATAGGAGAGTGGTTGAGGCGCTTCCTTGGCTGGCCTATATGTACTCGGAAATGGATTGGGACTGGCTCACCCGAAACGCCAAGCTCAATGATCGTCAGAACCGCCTTGGCTTCGTAGTGGATCTTGCGGAGGAGTTCGGCGAGAATACGGGCGACGCATCGCGAAGGATGAGCCTCTCCCAGAATAAGGCTGTTATAGAGCGTTCTCGACTCGCAAGAGAGGACACGCTTTCCAATGAATCGATGACGCAGGCTGAGCGCAAGTGGCTTCGTCAGAATCGCACAGCAAAGGCGCGACACTGGAATCTGCTCACGGATCTCGACGTGAGACACTTGGCCTATGTGCCCTCGTGAAGCAATACCGGAGCCGTGGCGGTCATTTCTGAACGAGTTGGACCGGATCGCGACATCAACGGTGCGCCTCGATTGTATCGGCGGTTTTGTTGTCACAATCCTCTACGGATTTAGCCGCCCTACGGCTGATGTAGACGTGCTGGAGATTGCTCCACGCTCTGCTGCGGATGCCTTCTCTCAGGTAGCGATGCTCGGTGGACCCTTATTCCAAAAGTATGGCGTTTACTTGGATCGCGTCACCGTTGCCCAACCACCCTACGAATACGAGAGCCGCCTTCGCGAGATGTTTCCTGGAGCGTTTCAAAATCTGCGGCTGATGGCACTCGATCCATACGATCTTGCGCTTACTAAACTTGAACGCAACATCGAGCGCGACCGAAGTGACGTGCGGTACTTGGCTCGCACCATTCCCTTCGACCTAGAGTTGCTTCGAGACCGTTACCACCAAGAGCTTCGCCCGTATCTCGGCAACCCGAGGCGCGAGGACTTGACGCTGGAACTCTGGATCGAGGCAATCAAGGAAGACAGAGCCAGTGAATCGAGCCGTGTCCGCGAGTCAGATAATCCACGATAAGCTGGCGCGCATCTTTCAAGATGGCGGCTTACTCAGGATAATCGCTGCGTCAAACAGCCTCATCAAGAAGCAACGTGCTCAGGGTGGTCCATCCGCACAAATCGCCGTAAGTCTGAGACTGGAATCATCGTGCGAGTTCCGATCTTACGGAACGGCAATTGCTTGCTTGCGAGCAAATAATCGATGGTCCGAATGCTGACAGAAACAATGCTGGCAGCTTCCTTGCGGCTGACGAGCAGTTTCGATTCTGGGGGCACGCTCGCTGTGGCGGGCATTTTGCGCTTGCTGCTTGTCCGCTTCAACTGCGGTTTGCGATTTGGGTGCCGTGGCGGCATTCCGGGCTTGGGAGCGGAAGGACTGCGAAGCGGCGCCGGAATTGATGTTGCTTGATACGAGTCGATCTGGTCTGCGGTACCGGTCAGATCGAACAAGGAAAGTTGTCCAGCCGGCGCGGTTCGCTGGCAGCGGCTGGTAGGGGAAGAAGGACGCACGGAGCACCTCGCCAGTCTTGCATGGCTTGACAATAACGCCAGTGTAGACATAGTGTCAAATTGTAAATCTACATGGACTCCATGCCGTCC
>JAJZDO010000439.1 GCA_021805955.1 Acidobacteriota bacterium | reverse complement strand
GAACCGCACGATGCCGCAGGCTTTGGCTCCGACGACCGTTCGAAATGAGAGATGCAGCCAGCCTGTGTATTCGCCGCGTTTCAGTTGCACGCGGTGTTCCTGTACCCGTAATTCCAGCGTATTTTCCCTGCGAATTAGCTGGAAGGGAATACGCAGGGTCGGCTCCTCCGCGAGAAACGTATCCTGCGGGCCTTCAATGACGCCTTCAAATCCGTTGTCGGTGGGGCGCAGCGGATAGCGGCTGCCGTTTTCATACGTAGTTTTTTCGACGCGGGTGGTGAACTGCGAAAAACTTCCTTGTGTTCCCTTCAAATCTGGAGTGGACATAGCGGAGAGCATTTTTCCGTCGAACTTCTCCGGGGGGAATGTAATCGGCAGCCGCAAAATGGTGCAATCAATCCCGTGCTCGCCAAGAATTTTCCAGAAGGGTTTGCTTTTGCGCAGCAGCTCGACCGTCGGGCTGGAGGTGGGAATGCGCAGCCGGCCCAGGCGCAGAACCTTTCGCGGCCGTTCCACACGCGCGGAAGAAAGCTGTGGCAAGTAGGTTTTCAGGCTGCGATCCAGAAAATCGAAAATGTTATGTTTCGCCGGACTAACTCCAGTAGCAAATGTGGACCACGCGACTGGAGACAGGGAAGGGAACGTCGTTCGCAGACGATGATAGCTGCCGGTCTCGACAAGTTTCTTCAGATTTGGCAGCTTGCCCTCGGCGATGTAGCGCTCCGTTAGGCCAGGATCCAGCCCATCCAGTCCGAGGAAAATAATCTTCTTTACCTTGGCATCGCGAAAACCCTTGTGGCGTCGCAGCGTGCGCCATACCATGCGAAAGGGCCAGCTCAAAAAAGACAGCAAGCTGGCAAAAAATCCGACAATCAGCGTCAAGAACGAACTGATAAACGCAAAACCGGAACCGGGCCCGATATACGCGAGTTGGACCGCATGCGGGTTGTGATGCGCGATGACGAACCATCCCGCAGTTGCTGCCAGTGCCAGCGCCGCATCCTTTGCGGAGATGCAGGGAAATAGGTGCAGGGAGCGTCTCACCGCAGCTTCCCTTCGAGAAACGGAACCTCCAGCACTTTTGGGTGCTGCACGGGTCCGTGGCCGAAATATCCATCCTCTCCGAATAGCTCTCCATGGTCGGAGGTAATGGTGATGTAGGTATTTTTTGGAACCAGATCGAACAGCTCTTCAACCACAACATCGAGATACTTCACCGCAGCAATTTGCCGATGACGCAGATCGTCCATTTTTTTCTGATTGAAGAATCGCGTGCCCTTCAGCTTTCCGCCAACAACGGGATCCTGCAGGTGCTTGAAGACGCCATGAACGCCATGAATCCTGGGCCAGTCTTCTTCCGATTCCCCGGGCAACGCATAGGGATAGTGCGTCTCGCCCACGTTTAGCACCCAGAAGGACGGCCGCTCTTCAGAGAAATGCATTTCGCGCACCATGGCCCGCATGTCATTGTGCTTGTCCATCAAGCGAAAGCTATCGAAGCCGAGATTGATGGGAGTTTTCGGGTTTAACACCGGCAGCGAAACCCTCGCATGGGTTGCGTATCCCAGCGTGTTTTTCAGGAAGGGAGGCAGATACAACTGCGGCACCAGCGACTGAAACTTCAGGTCCTCGCAGCCAAGGCGCTGGTTATATTTCAGAAACTCGGTCTTGTAATATTCCGACGCGAAAATGTGCTTCGGGCTGCTGTGGGGCATCAGTCCCATCAGCAGATTGAAGTGCGAAGGCGCCGTCCACGAGGCATAGGACCATTTGCGCTCGACTGGGCCCAGCTTTCGCATGGTGCGCGGCCGCGCCCGCATAAACGAGTCGTAGCGGCAACTGTCGAAGACAACCAGAACGTAGTTATTGCGCTCAGCGTCTTTGCTTTCGCGGCTTTTGCTCATTTCAATGTGCTCACTATCTTACTTGCGATGATACGTTGTCATGCGGCGCTCTGCTCGGCGTTCATTGGATCGGGACCGCGTCCGATCGCCGGCATCGGTGCGAACTGCAATCCCGAGAAATACAGGGCCGCGCGGGAGCGCATCCCCGAGACGCTTGCCCCCTCGAAAGGACGGCAATACTTTTCGGATGCAGCTGTCGCAAATCGTTTCGAAAATGAATATTAGTTACGCGGAAGACGGGTTAAGATTTATATTGCATCAGAGCGATTCGCGGCTTGTCAAAGGTTGGACGATGCAGAAAACGAATCTAAGACTGGCCTCGACGCAAACATTAAATCGCTTCGCTCTGCAACGTGAACATGAAACCATCAGCAAACGCAACAGGACGTCACAGATTGGACCTCTCGAATCAGGATTGATTTCGGAAACCTACTCTATGGGCAAGGAAAAACGTGTGGGTAGGGAACGTGCAGTCTCGCGTGGAAAATCGAGATCTGGCTTGACTGTCTGGTTCACAGGGCTCAGCGGCGCTGGCAAAACGACCATCTGTCGCTACGTCCAGATGGAATTGGCAACGCGAGACATCGAAGTGGAAGTGCTCGATGGAGACGTCATCCGGAAGCACCTATGTAAGGATCTTGGGTTCTCCGAGGCGGACAGAAAAGAAAATATCCGGCGAATCGCGCATGTCGCAAAATTGCTCACACATCATGGAAAGATCGTTTTGGTGGCGGCGATCTCACCGTACAGAAGCAGTCGGGAAGAAGCGCGATCCATCGTCGGCAATTTTATTGAAGTATATGTGAATGCACCGTTGGCGGTTTGCGAGCAGCGCGACCCCAAGGGACTCTACCATAAGGCCCGCATCGGCATGATTCACGGATTCACTGGAATCGACGATCCCTATGAAGCCCCTGAATCTGCCGATGTGGAATGCTTGACGGGCGTCGAAAGCCCCAAAGAATCCTGCGACAAAGTGATGGCTGCGGTGCTTCAGTTTCTCAATCGCAAGTCCAAGTAACAGCGTGGATTGCGGATCGAGAATGCCGCCTCAGTGGGTGGATGCCTCAATGGTCTTTGGCTGCGATCGCGCAGGACCGTTGCCGCCAATCTTTTCCAGAATTGTTTTTGTGATCACGTAGAGCACAGGGATAAAAAAGAGATTCAACACGGTCGATACCAGCATTCCGCCAATAATGGTGGTGCCGATCGAATGGCGTCCGGCTTGGCCCGCGCCGCTGGCGAATGACAACGGCAAAATGCCGAGAATAAACGCAAACGACGTCATCAAAATGGGACGCAGGCGTAATTCGGCAGCCTCCATGGCTGCGTCTGCAATGGAACGGCCCCGTTTGCGCAACTGCTCGGCGAATTCCACAATCAGAATTGCATTCTTTGCAGCCAGGCCGATCAACATGACCAGACCGATTTGGCAGTAGACGTCGTCGGACAGACCGCGCCACGACACCGCTGCCAGGGCTCCCAGGACGGCCATGGGCACGGACAGCAGGATGATGAACGGCAACACAAAACTTTCATAGAGCGCAGCCAGGGTCAGATAGACCACCAGGATTCCAAGTCCAAAAATGATGGCCGCCTTGTTGCCGGATTCGATTTCCTGCAGTGCCAGTCCCGTCCAGGAATATTGCATGCCTTGCACTATATTCTTCGTGGCCAACTGCTCCATCGCGGTCAGGCCCTGGCCCGTGCTGATGCCCGGCGCAGAAGAGCCGTCGATTTCCGCTGATCGAAACAGGTTGTAATGACTGATGACCTGTGGCCCGGAAGTATTGACGAGCGTGACAAGGCTGTCGAGGGGAACCATCTGCCCGCTGCCGGAGCGCACATAAAACGATCGCAGGTCCTGTGCGTTGCGACGAAAGTTTTTGTCCGCTTGCACATACACCTGATACGAGCGGTTGTTGAAGATGAAGTTATTGACGTACGCCGAACCCATGTAGACCTGCAGCGCGTCGCTGATCTGGTTCAGCGGAACGTTCAGGACCTGGGCCTTTTCTCGATCAATACTGACTTGGACCAGCGGATCGTTCGCGGTAAATGGCGTGAAAAGTCCAGCGAGTTGCTTGCTTTGCCGGCTGGTGGCCACAATCTGGTTGGCGATGCGTGCAAGATCTGTAAGCGTATTCTGCCCGGTGTCCTGCAGTTCGAACTGGAAGCCGCCAAAACTGCCGATACCCTGAATCGCCGGGGGCTCAAACGGTATGACCAGCCCACCCGGAATGGCGAATAGTTGCCCTCGCAGGCGTCCCACCAGGGCTGCGGCGGAATGCTGCGAACCCTTCCGCTGGGAAAATGGTTTGAGAGCTGCAAAGATGATGCCGTAGTTCGATGCGGCACCGGAAAAACTGAATCCTGTTACCGCGAAGGAACCTGCAATCTCGGGCTGCCGTGCCAAAATGGCTCCCGCCTGCGCTGCGAGTCCGTCCGTATAGGAAAGCGATGCGCCGGGAGGGGCCTGGATCTGCAGAAAAATCAAGCCCTGGTCTTCCTGGGGCACAAAGGCGGTAGGCACATGCCGATACATGTACACGGTTGCGGCCAGCCCGGCCAGGAAGAGCAGAACCAAGACATACCGCCAACGCAATACCGAATGAATGCTGCGCGCATATCCACTGGATGTAGCCTTGATGCCCCGATCCACGGCATGTAAGAGTCCGTGATGGATTTTTTCCCGCCGCAGCAGAATGGCCGACAAGGCGGGGGACAGCGTCAGCGCATTGAATGCGGAAATTCCAATGGAAAACGCAATCGTCAAAGCAAACTGGCGATACAGGATGCCCGTGGTCCCTGGAAAGAAGGATACCGGCACAAACACCGCAATCAAGACCAGGGAAGTGGCAATGACCGCGCTGGTCACTTCTCCCATGGCATCGGAGGTCGCTTGATGCGCGTCGGTCGCTCCCTCGGTGATGTGTCGCTGCACATTCTCGATCACCACAATCGCATCGTCCACGACCAACCCCGTGGCGAGAGTGATTCCAAACAGTGTCAGCGAGTTGATCGAAAAATCGAACACTTTAATGAAGGCAAATGTGCCGATCAACGAAACCGGAATTGTGACGGCCGGAATGATGGTGGCTCGCCAATCCTGCAGAAAAAAGAAGATAACGATGATGACAATCAAGATGGCTTCAGCCAGGGTCTTCAGCACTTCGCGGATCGAGTCGCCGACCACCGTGGTCGTATCGAATGCGATCTGATATTTCAAGCCGGGCGGGAAGGACTTGGCCAATTTTGCCAGTTCTGCCTTCGCCTCGCGATCAACCGCCAGAGCATTCGCGTTGCTCAATTGCTGGACGCCCATGCCTACCGCGCTGAAGCCGTTATATTTCAGATCGGTTGCGTATGTTTGAGCTCCAAGTTCCGCGTGCCCAACGTCTTTCAGCAGCACGATCCCGTTCGTCGTATTCTTCAGGACAATATTGTCGAACTGTTGTGGAGCGGTCAGTCGCCCGAGGACATTGACGGCAATCTGATACTGCTGCTTCGGGTCGGCTGGTGGCGCTCCCAACTGTCCGGCTGCGATCTCGACGTTTTGTTGTTGCAGGGCGGTGACCACGTCCGTTGCGGTCAGGGCGCGTGCCGCCATTTTCACGGGATCCAGCCAAAGACGCATGGCGTATTTGCGCTCGCCAAAGATCATCGTGTTGCCGACCCCAGGCACACGCTTGATCGCATCGGCGACGTAGACATCCACGTAATTGCTGATGAACTGGTTGGAGTATTGGCCGTGGTCCGCGTAAAATCCTGCGCCAAAAACAAAATTGTTGTTGGCTTTATTAATCTCGACGCCATAGCTGTTGACTGTGGCTGGAAGCTGCCCCTGGGCGCTGGCGACACGGTTTTGCACATCGACTGCGGCGATATTCAGGTCATAGCCGGTCTTGAAGGTGATCGTGATCGTGCTGACTCCGCTATTGCTGCTGCTGGAGGTCATGTAGTCCATGCCCTCGACGCCGTTAATGGATTCTTCCAGAGGAATTGTGACGGCGGACTCCACCTCCTGCGCGCTGGCTCCCACATACGTGGCTGTTACCGTTACCTGCGGAGGCGCCAGCTGCGGATAGAGCGAGATGGGCAAGCTGGGGATGACGACCACGCCGGCCAGGATAATGAGGAGCGCGCAA
>JAJZDO010000084.1 GCA_021805955.1 Acidobacteriota bacterium | reverse complement strand
CCCTCAGAGCACCGTAGATGGTCTGGTTCGGCGACATATGGAAGAGGTGCGTGTAGGAGACGAGGATTGTCGTCGCGGCCGCTCCCACGACAGAGAAAAAATAAATCTCCGTCACCCAGCGCGTTCCGTAAATCGTTTCCAGGTAGGAGCCGATAAACCACAATGACAACATGTCGAACGCAACCTGAAAAATCCCGCCGCTCAAAAAGCTGTACGTAATCAGTTGCCAGATCGCTCCGTGCATCGCCATCGAGGGGGTCAGCGTGCCCACGGCGAAAATCTCGACGGCGATCGCCGGAGCGACCCAACGCAACAACAGCAGGCAAAAGAAAATCGCGACCGTCGCCAGAATGATCTTGCGGATCATTCCTTCAAACGGAGGAAACGACAATGTCATCGGACTTGAGCGCGGCATACATTACCAGCCTACGTCCAGCCGCGTCTCAGCGCTAGCGAATTTCCTGTTTCTCTCTGCCTCCGCGTGTCTGCCCTGAAAATTGTGCAGGCGCGTTTCCGGGCTCCCCGCAGCTGATCTTTCGACGGAAAAATTTCTATCCGACGACGGGTAACCCTGGGGCCTCTCTGCACGTCAACATAGAAAAGGTTTTCAACTGCCTGGGCCGCCCGTGACTTGCCGGTATTTCTATGGACATCCAGTGCAGCCACATCAAAAGGTGTTTGTGGAATCGATTCCTACTTGACGTACGCTACGATTTCCTTAAACTAGCTTCGTTACACCTTCGCGGAGGTGTAATCATGAACAAACATTGAACGACGCTGAAGGAGCGGTCATGCAAGTTTGCCCTGAATGTGAAAACACCCTGACCTTCGCAGAGGATGAAGTCGAAGAAGGCGAAGTCGTTCTCTGCGAAGAGTGCGGTGCGGAATATGAAGTCGTCAACACGGATCCGGTGGAATTGAGTAAAGTGGAAGAAGCCGGATACGACGAAAGTGCCATCGTCTTTCATGACGAAGAGGAAGAGTAAACGGGTGCGTATTTAATGAACAGTATTGAATCGCGGCGTTTCCACGAAAGCCGTGTCCTGATGGTTGCAATTTTTCTGATCTCCATCGCTTGCCTCACGCGTATTTCCGGCAACGCACAATCGGCATTTGCGCAGACCACGCTGCGCTCTGTGCAGGGGCGTGTGGTGAATGAGAAGGATGTACCTATCCGCAGTGCCATCGTGTATTTAAGCGACCAGCGCACCATGACTGTGGAAAGTTACATTACTCAGGAAGATGGCGCGTACCGTTTCGAGCAGCTTTCCCCGAACGACGACTACAAGCTGTGGGCGCAGGTGGATGGAAAAAAGAGCAAGGCCAAAATCCTCAGCTCCTTTGACGACAAACATGTCTTTCGCGTCATCATCCGCATTGACACTGGCAAGTAAATTCTTTCGCCCGCCTAATTTCCGGATCCAAACAGGAAACGCCGAATGCCTTCGCATTCGGCGTTTCTTGTTGTCCAATTTGGCTGCGCTTACTCTTCGCGTTCGCGCTTCTTCCAGTTGATCAGATCGCCCAGCGTCGTAGACGAGGAGGACTGCGAAGAAGACGATGAGTCCCGCTGTCCGCCGGAAGGCGAGTGCGCATGTCCATGTTCCTTCGCCTTCGGTGCCTTGTACTGCTCCACATCCGCCCGCGTCGCTTCATCTCCAACGGCGCGCAGACTCAGGCCGATCTTCTTCTCTTCCGCGTTCATTTTGATGATCTTGAAGTCATGCTCCTGGTCCACGTCCAGCTTTACGGGAACTCCGTGCAGGTCGGTGGCTTCGGATACGTGGCACAGACCCTCTATTCCGTCCGCCAACTCGACGAACGCGCCAAATTGTGCCATGCGCAGCACCTTGCCATGCACCACATCGTTCACCTGATGCTGCGCAAAGAAGGACTCCCACACATCCGGCTGCATCTGCTTGATGCCCAGCGATAGACGGCGATGCTCGGCTTCAATTCCCAGCACCACGGCTTTCACCTTGTCGCCCTTCTTCACCACTTCAGATGGGTGCTTGATGCGTTTGGTCCAACTCATATTGCTAACGTGGACAAGCCCGTCAATGCCATCTTCAATTTCAATAAACGCGCCAAACTCCGTCAGGTTCCGCACCCGGCCTTCGACTACGCTGCCTGTCGTGTAACGCTCGGAAAGATGCTCCCACGGATTTTCCAACAACTGCTTCATGCCGAGTGAAATCCGGCGGTCCGACGGATTCACGTTCAGAATGATCGTCTCAATCTCATCGCCCGGCTTCACCAGCTTCGTCGGATGCTTCATGCGCTTCGACCACGTCATCTCGGAAACGTGGACCAGACCTTCAATGCCTTGTTCCAATTCCACAAACGCACCGTAGTCGGTCACGCTCAAAATGCGGCCGCGGACACGTGCGCCAATGGGGTAGCGCTCCGCCACGTCCAGCCACGGATCGGGAGTCAGTTGCTTGAACCCGAGCGAAATGCGCTGCTTCTCGCGATCGAATTTCAGTACCTTCACCTGGATCTCATCGCCCACGTTCACCAGATCCCGAGGATGCGTCAGACGTCCCCAAGACATGTCGGTCACATGCAACAGTCCATCGATGCCGCCCAGGTCGACAAACGCGCCGTACTCGGTCAGGTTCTTCACTGTCCCGGTCAGGATGGTTCCTTCTTCCAGGTGGTCCAGCGTCAGCGTGCGCTTCAGCGAGGCTTCGTTCTCCAGTAGCTCTTTGCGAGAGACAACAACGTTGCCGCGCTTCTTGTTCAGCTTGATAACGCGGACGTCTATCGTCTGTCCGATATAGGATTCCAGATTGCGGACCGGCCGAATTTCGACTTGCGAGCCCGGCAGGAATGCCTTGATCCCAATATCCACTGTCAAACCGCCCTTGACACGGCTCACAACCAAGCCGCTCACAGGAGTTTTGTCGTTCGCCGCTTTCTCAATCGTGTCCCACACGCGGTGACGCAATGCCTTGTCGTAGCTCAGCAGATAGCTCCCGGAGGGTTCCTCATGCTCGACGACCACTTCAATCGTCTGGCCCGGTTGCAATTTCGGCTGGCCAGTATGGTCCAGCACCTGCTCGATCGGAATTAAGCCCTCGGATTTCAGACCCACATCGACAACGACATGCTTGTCGGTTAGCTTGATCACGGTGCCGGTCACAACATTGCCATCAACGGCCTGCGCGGCTTCCTGCGCGGCCTGCTCGTTTTCGAACGACTCCAGCAGCGCGCCGAAATCCATCTCCTCCTCATGCTCATGGGAAGCGACATCGCGCGTCTCAGCGATCTCCGGGGCTGCCGCTTTCGGCTCCTCCGCCTCCGCCGCCTGGGCTTGCGCCTGCGGTTCGGCAAGGAGCGAGGATTCCGCGATGTGGCTTGTCGGCTCGAGCTCCGGGGAATTCGACTCGGCTGGTTGGGTTTCTGCTACAGCAGAAATATGGTGGTTGTTTTCCGGCGCTTCGGCTTGCGCCTCGAGGGTTGTAACTTCGTTGGCTTCCAATGTAGTGTTCAGGGTTTTGCTCGCAGTGTGTTCGGGATTGAGGACTTCTACCATAGGACTAGGGGGCTCCGGACTCATACGGCGCGACCGGCGCTCCGTATCTGGCAACCGCTGGCTTCCTTCTAGGCAAACCGAGGATCGTCCATTCAAGCCGGCTGCGGTCGCCGCGGCGACTGGCTGTCACTATGGCATCTCAGCCGGACGTGCAATCCGGGCGCTTCTCTCTCTTGCCATTTGCCTCGAAACGCTGTCGTCGATGCCACCACCTGGAAGTCTGAAAGCCACTCCCTGGGTGGTACCTGAAAAACAGGCATGATCGAGATTTTGAGCCGAGTAAGAAAAGGATCCTGGATTGGGAAACGCAGCGCATGAGTCCTAGGCCGCTTCGTTCCCAATTAAAACTATATCAACCGGTGGAAAACAGTGTCAACGAGAACCGCACTCTGACAAGCGATCCGTTGCCATTCTATTGCGCTTGTTGCGTGATGCGAATCACAGACGATTCATTCACCAGCGTGCAAAAGATCGTGAGGTATTTTCCGGTCACGACCATGCTTTCACGCTGCGGTGCGTCCATCGCTGCAAAGACGAGCAGCGGCCCCGCTTGAGCAAGAGCCAGAAGGCGCAAGGTGGAAAGCCGCTCTTAACGCAGCCGTTCCTTCAAAAGAACGGCTGCACATCATTCCAACTCGCCACATCGCAGGATCTGTGCTCTTGCTCTCATCTCCCGATTCAATCTGCAGCCTGCGACCCAACGCTGCAAAAACACCCGGAAACGAAATTTTCTTCCCGGCGTTTGCTGTTTGCGGCGAACAGCCGATAATGCCGTAGTAGCAGAAATTTCATCGCGCGAAGCCGATCCGCGCATCGATCATCGCGTCGAAGGGTGCCATCCATGCCGAACAGCAATCTTCAGGCAAAAGAAATCCGTTTCGCTTCTTGCCCGCAGGGGGAGCCGTCACAGGAAAATTTCACGCTCACCACCGTCGACCTGCCCGAGCTGCAGCCGGGAGAAGTCCTCGTCCGAAATTCTTTCTTTTCCATCGACCCCTACATGCGCGGTCGCATGAATGAAGGTAAGTCGTATATCCTCCCGTTCGCGCTCGGCAAGGCGTTGGATGGGGCCGCCGTCGGGCAGGTGGTGCAATCGCGAGACTCCGGTTTCCCGCCCAGCGCCTGGGTGCTGAGTTTTTGCGGATGGCGCGATTACTTCGTCTCCCAGGCGTCGCAGTTGCGGAAGATTGATGCCACACAGGCGCCTCCCTCCGCCTACCTCGGTGTCCTCGGGGCGACCGGCCTGACCGCTTGGGTTGGTCTCAACGACGTTGCCAGAATCAAAGAAAAGGAAACTGTTTTCATCTCCGCCGCCGCCGGCGCCGTCGGCAGCGTTGCCTGTCAGTTGGCCAAGTTGTATGGATGCCAGGTGATTGCCAGTGCTGGATCGGCCGCCAAGGTCGCCTTTCTGAAAAACCAGTTGCACGTGGACTATGCCTACAACTACCGCGAATCGGAACCGCTGCGTCAATTGGAAATCGCCGCGCCGGATGGATTGCACGTCTACTTTGACAACACCGCCGGCCCGCAGTTGGAAGCCGCGCTGGGCGTCATGCGCAATCATGGCCGCATCGTCATGTGCGGGGCCATCGCCGGCTATAACGCTCCCTCTCCGGGGCCGAAAAATCTACACCAGGTCATCATTCGTCGTCTGCGGCTGCAGGGCCTTCTGGTCGCCGACCATCTCCACCGCATGCCTGCGTTTCTGGACGAAATGATTCCTCTGCTGCGCGCTGGAAAAGTCCTGCACCAGGAAACAGTCGTCGATGGCATTGAAAAGGCCCCCGATGCTTTCATCTCCCTGCTGCAGTCCGGAGACGCTCATATTGGCAAACTCGTGATTCACGTTTAACGCGCCGTCTATACTTCCCGGTATGGATATTTTGTGGACTCCCTGGCGCTATCGTTATGTCAGCACCGTGGATTCGGCCACTCGGCAGGGCGTGCCGCCGGAGCTGGCAGCATGGCCCGGAGATACGGGCTGCGTCTTCTGCAATCTACTGGAGGCCTCTGCCCATGCCGTTGCGGGCGGTCTGCCGCCTGCGGAAGCCGATCGCGCCGCCAATATTGTCGCGCGTGGCAAGCGATGCTTCATCTGCCTGAATGCCTTTCCTTACAACTCCGGCCATGTCATGATCCTGCCCTACGCCCATACCGCCGAGCTCGGCAAATTGGATCCCGCCGAGGCGCAGGAGATGATGTCGATGGCCCAGCAATTGGAGCGCGTCCTGAGAAGAATCTATCGCCCCGAGGGCATCAATCTTGGGATGAACCTGGGCAAGGCTGCCGGTGCTGGAGTCACCGGGCACGTCCATATGCACATGCTGCCGCGGTGGTCTGGGGACACAAATTTTATGACGGTGACTGGCGAAACCCGCGTTCTACCCGAACCCCTGGAAATTACCTGGGATCGCCTGCATGTGGCGCTTCTGGAAGACTCGCGTGACTAGAGCGGTGAGTCTTGAATTCACCGCATACATTTGTCATTCCGACCGGATGTCAGTCGCCAGGGCG
>JAJZDO010001082.1 GCA_021805955.1 Acidobacteriota bacterium | reverse complement strand
ACCGCGATTCGCCTACTTTCCCTTTGGCGGCGGCTCCCGCCAATGCATCGGCGAGGCTTTTGCGTGGATGGAAGGCGTGCTAATCCTGGCAACGCTGGCGCAGCGATGGCGCTTTCGCATGGTGCCGGGACAAGCGGTCGACGTGCAGCCAAAAATTACCCTGCGCCCAAAATATCCGATGGTCATGGTGGCCGAGGAACGCACCGCCGAGTCTGCTAGGCTCGAAATGTGAACTTCCGCAGCTTTCTCGGAAATGAAGCCACGGCGCGGCAACTGCAGGAATCTGCCGCATCGGGTCGGCTGTCTCATGCCATTCTGCTTTCCGGACCACGTGGGGCGGGCAAATATTCGCTGGCGATAGCGCTGGCGCAGACGCTGAACTGCCTCGACCCACAAACCTACAATGGATTGCCGGACGCCTGCAATGTCTGCCATAACTGCACCCGGATTGCCTCCGCGCTAGATTTGGAGACGCGCGTCGCGGAAGCGACGGAGGCGCGGGAAGACCTGCGCGATGCCGACCGCAAAGATACGCGCATCCTGATCCAGACGCATCCGGATGTTCTGGTGGTACCGCCCGATCCGCCACAAATGCTGGTCAAGGTAGGCCAGGTTCGCTCCCTGATCCACAACGTGCAACGGGCGCCGTCGGAGGGCAAAGGGAAACTCTACATCTTCCCGACCGCCAAGTTTATGAGCGAGGCCGCCAACTCCCTGCTGAAAGTGCTGGAGGAGCCGCCGGAGTACGCGCACCTGCTGCTGCTGGCGGAAAATCCGTCGGACCTGTTACCGACAATCCGCTCCCGATGCAGCCAGATGCGCCTTCATGCTGTCCCCATGGACAGATTGGAGGAGATTCTCGCTCAGCATCACCCGGAATGGCCGCCTGCTCGCCGCACGCTGGTGGCGCGATTGGCGGAAGGCGCGATTGGACGCGCCATATCGTTCCATGCGGATACCTACCTTGCCAGCCGCAAGGATGCGCTGCTCATGTTGCACACGGCCACAACCGAGCCGGACCACTCGGCGCTGTTCCATGTGACCGAAACATATCGCGCCGGGGCCGAGGGTCAGCAAAAGACCCAGGATTTGCTGCGCACGCTTTCGTTGTTGTTGGAGGACATGATGGTGCTGCAAGCTGGGCAGCCTGAGATGGTGCGCAACATCGACGTGCTGCCGGAACTTCGCCGCCTGGCGGAAAGTGTTTCGTTCGACTGGATTGAGCGCGCGGTGCGGCGGATGGTAGAGGTGGAATCCGGCATGCGGCGCAACCTGCTGCGCTCGCTTTCACTCGACGCACTTACAGCAGGCCTGCAACAGCGGTAGGGTATCAGTCCTGCCGGTCCGCAGGATAAAAGAAAACTTCAGTTGGAAAACATATGGTCTTCATCTAGCATCGTATTCATTCAGCAGAATCAAGTTGCTTCAATATCTGTCTTTCATCCTGTATGTCGGGTGCGAAAAGGCCTTGACTTTGCGATCTGTGCCAACGGAATTCCATGCCTCCGACTAAGTCCAAACCGACTGTACACGCCGCAGTGGTCGTTGCGGCCCCGGCCTCGACTCCGGTTCCCGTGAATGCGGCTCCGGAGAGCGATTTTTCTGGGCAACGGCGTCTCATCCGCCCAAGCCTCTCCTTGCGATCAACAGCAGAACGCCAGGCTGCGCTCTTCGGCCACGGTTCCCAGCTTACTGCTCGGTCTGTGCCAGATGGCGCGGCTGAAGACAGCTCCCATGCCGAGGTCTTCTACTTCCAGAAGCAGATTCAGGCACAAACCCGGATGGTTGTGGTGCTGGAGAATGGGGGGGAGCTGGAGGGGGTCATCGAGTGGTACGACCGCTACGCGATCAAATTGCGGAACGTAGGGCGTGGTGCGCGGCAGGATGGCACCCGCACCCGCGTGCTGATCTACAAAGACAGCATCCGTTACATCTACAAAGTGGAAGAAGATCTGCCCCATACGATGTCGTAGGTACATCGATCAAGACGGCAGTCTATTGACTGCGGGCAGCTTTCAAAAGCCGGTCGCGCATAGCCGAGCCCAAGCCAAACGGCGACGGCAACGGGCACACAATTACGTCCGCCCCCAGCGCATCGAGAGCACGCAGTCCAGCGAATAACCTCTGCGCCAGTTCTCGATCGTTTTTCCAGCTCCCCCAGGCGTAGCGAACGCCGGAAAATGCCGCGGGCAGCGGCCATCCCGCAGGCAGCATGACGCCGACTTTCCGCGAGCCGCGGGATTGTTCCAACACCGCCCTCAGCCACCCAGTCTGCCTGTCGGCTTTCTCATTTATTTCGATTTCGACCGGAATGAGGCACGCCTTTGGAGCGTAATGGCGTATGTCTACTCCAGGCGAAGGTAAAGATTCCGGCTGCGCGACCGACGCCTGCTGTGCGACCGGCGGCTGATAGAGAACGATCGGGCCGGCAATGGCCTCGATCTCCTCGGCTGCAATTGCGCCGGGACGATAGAGAATCGTCTCCTGCTCGCCGACTTCAATCACGGTGGATTCGACGCCGCACCAAGCCGGCCCAGCATCGAGAACCGCGTCAATCCGGCCATCGAGATCGTCGAGCACATGCTGGGCGGTGGTGGGACTGGTGTGACCGAAGCGATTCGCACTGGGCGCGGCGACAGGAACCTTGGCCGCGGCGATCAAGGCCAATGCCACCGGGTGTGCGGGCATGCGCACGCCCACCAGTGGGCGGCCAGCGGTCACCGTGGATGGCACAGCAGACTGTTTCGGCAATAACAATGTCAGCGGGCCAGGCCAGAATTTGTCGATCAGAGTATCAATGCGTTGCTGTGTTGGGCCTGGAATACGGACGGCCACCTCGGCAAGCATGCCCCGATCGGCAACATGCACGATCACGGGGTCCCAGGCAGGTCTTTCTTTTGCGAGGAAAATGTCTTCGACGGCGGCAGGATTCAGCGCATCCGCGCCCAGGCCGTAGACAGTTTCCGTGGGAAAGGCAACTGTGCCGCCCGAGCGAAGAACTTCGGCAGCCTGAGCGAGGTCGCGTTGCGCAGCCGGTGATGCGATGGTGTCGGGGGAAACGGTCAGGCGAATTGTGTTTTTTTCTGTCATTTTGTTCCTGAGCATCGCCATTCGCGCAACGCATCCGTTCTTCATCCTAATCTGTTCGTGTACATTCGATTCACCTGGTTTCCTTGTTTCCCGCTGTCCGGTGCATCTGCGAAACTGGTTGCATGGCCCTGGGAACGGTATCCGGCAAGATGGAAACGGAAATCAAAGTACGACTCGCGAACCGTGCTGCTTTTACCGGCCAATTGCCAGCCATGGGGTTTCATTTGCTGACCGCGGAAACCAAGGAGCGCAATGTATTGTTCGATACGCCGGAGAACCGGTTGCGGCAGCGAGGGGAACTGCTGCGCATCCGGCAGTATGGGGACCGATGGATCCTGACGCACAAGGCCCCCGCGGAAAACTCCGCCGCCAGCGCGCATAAGGTACGCGCAGAAACGGAAACGGAGATCGAGGACGGACGTCCCCTAGCTGCTATTTTTGAGCGGCTGGGGTACTGTCCAATTTTTGTGTATGAAAAACTGCGGACGGAATGGGCAGACAATGAAGGACACATCGTGGTGGATGTGACCCCGATTGGAGACTTCGCGGAGTTGGAAGGGGAATCCGAATGGATTGACCGAGTGGCCGCGAAGCTGGGAATTCCTCCGGCAAAATATCTGAAGGCGAGCTACGGGCAACTGTTTCAGGAATGGAAACGAGCGACGCGGCACCCGGCGACCAATATGACGTTTGCCGAGATCGACACCGAGGGAACCAGTCCAATCCAGCGGTAGAAGCGGCCGCTACACGGGTTATTTGCCCAAGACGGTCGAGGCCCAAACTAGCTACGTGTGGATCGGATCGGTTGCGAGCGGCCGAGTTTTCCTCAGTCCGTTCTTTGTATGCGAGCAAGATTGGTTTATGGTCTCATGTGAAGCGAATGTTCTGCCTATAGAGCGTTGAGAGACTCCGACTGAAACCAAGAAACGAAAGGAACTGAATGCGATCTGGCCAGAAAAAAACACCGCTGAAGCCGGCAGGGAAACAACAAGCCGGAAAAGCCAAGAACAAAATCCAAAAGAACCAAGGTCCTGTGCAGTCGCTTGCGAAAGCCAAGAGAATATTGCCATCCGCGAACAAACAGACCGCTGCCACATCCGCGATTCGTGGTACCGCCGCTTCCTCGGTGAAGAGCCTGCGTGGCGCGAAGGTTGCGTTGATTTCATCGAAGCTGGCGTATCAAGGGCCATTGTTCGACGTGTACACCGACTATGTGCGTGAGCCGGAAGGAGAAACCGCACGGCGCGATGTGATCCGACACTCCGGCTCCGTCGTAATTCTCGCGGTGGACGATACACACGATCCGGCCGACCCGATGATTGTTGTGGAGCGCCAGTATCGCCATGCCGCCGGGCAATACATGTGGGAGATTCCCGCCGGACGCAAAGAGCCGGAAGAGTCGACGCTGCCCGGCGCGAAACGCGAGTTACTGGAAGAGACCGGGTATATCGCCAAGCGCTGGACCAAGCTGGCGCGGTTCTACGTGAGTCCTGGGTTCCTGGGCGAGTGGATGCAGGTGTACATCGCGGAGGGGTTAAGCTGCGGGCAATCCGCGCCGGATGAGGATGAATACATCGAGCACCGGCAGATTCCGTTTTCGCAAGCACTGGAGTGGGTGGAGAGCGGAAAGATCATCGACGCGAAATCGATCGTCGCGATTCTGCTGTATGCGCGGCGGCGGGCAGCGGCCACTTTGTAGAGGAAGTCATTTACGCGTAGTGTTCGCGGACATCCGTATCCCGCTGCTTGACACGACATGAGCCGCGCTTCCCACGCAATCCATCGCGGTTCTCATGTTCCACCATTTTTGCAAAACCGCCGCGTGTGCCGGCAACGCCGTACGTCGAGAAATACACCCGCAAGATAGGTCCTGCGTCCGACGGATTATTTTCATACTCTCCTCATAACAATTTCCCGCTTCCCGCGTCTATATTCGCAGGATCCCCTCGCGGTTTCCGATCTGTATTGGAGAGGTGCGTGTTCCGTGTCTCAGCATAAAGGCAAAGTGAAGTGGTTCAACAATGCAAAAGGATTCGGATTCATCGGGCGGGAAGATGGCCCCGATGTGTTCGTGCATTACACGGCGATTCAGACTGAGGGTTACAAAAGTCTGAAGGAAGGCGACCCGGTCGAGTTTGACATCGTTCAGGGAGAGAAAGGACCGCAGGCGGACCAGGTATTGCGGCTGCAAGGCGCTCTGCAAGACTGAAAGGGATTGTCGAGACGGGTCTGCGAATTGCCTAACCTTTGCAAATGCTTGAATCCGTGTGTGCGCACGCGTGTATCTGCAGCTGCGTAGAAGCGCGATGCGGGCAATTAGTTTTTCTTGCAACTGGAATCAATATGTTTTTTGAGGATCTCCGGCCTTGTGCCGGATTTTATTTTTTTGCCTGTAGAGTGCGATGATGCCATCGGGGAGTGGAATTCCCGGAGCTCGTATCGCCATGGAAAATCGCCAGATTGCACAAATACTTTCCGAGACGGCCGATTTGCTGGAAGTGAGCGCAGCAGACTCGTTCCGGATCCGTTCTTACCGCCGCGCCGCGGAAGTGGTGGAATCCAGCACAGTAGCTGTGGGACAGTTGGCGGCAGAGCCAAAGAAACTGCTGGAGCTGCCAGGGATCGGCAAGGGAATGGCGGCGAACATTGTCGAGATGGAGCAGACAGGTGCGCTGGGTTTGCACCAGGAAATGCTGGCCCGCTACAAACCATCGATGCTGGAACTGTTGCGGCTGCCCGGCATGGGGCCGAAGACGGTGGCGCTGTTCTGGGACGCGGCGCAGATATCGAGCATCGATGAACTGGAAACCGCGTGCCGCGAAGGGCGGTTGGACAACCTGCCGCGATGCGGACCCAAGCAAGTGGCAAAACTGCTGCAAGGCATAGCCGACTACCGCAAACATGCCGGAAGATTCCATCTAGATGATGCCGAGCTGGCGGCGGAGAAACTGACGGAATACCTGCAT
>JAJZDO010000489.1 GCA_021805955.1 Acidobacteriota bacterium | reverse complement strand
GACCCAGTATTGAACACGGTCAAGCTGATTGCAGAGCCGTGGGATTGCGGCCCAGGCGGCTACCAGGTCGGGGAGTTTCCGCCAGGCTGGGCAGAATGGAACGATAAATTCCGCGATGACGTTCGCGAGTTCTGGAAGGGGAGCGGTTCCACCTCTGCGTTGACTCAGCGCCTCTGCGCTTCTGCATCGCTGTTCAACTGTCAGGGAAGGAGACCGTGGGCAAGCATCAATTTTGTGACCGCCCACGACGGCTTCACGCTGAACGACCTGGTTTCCTACAACGACAAGCATAACGAAGCCAATGGCGAAAATAACCAGGATGGAAACTCCAACAATCATTCCTGGAATTGCGGCGTGGAAGGCCCTACGGACGATCCAGAGATTACCGCTTTGCGGCAGCGTCAGATGCGCAATCTGATGGCGACCCTGCTGCTCTCGCAAGGCACTCCCATGATGCTGGCCGGTGATGAATTTGCCCGCACCCAGCAGGGCAACAATAATGCCTATTGCCAGGACAATGACATCAGCTGGGTAGACTGGGACTTGATCGAGAAGAACAAGCCGCTCACCCGTTTCGTGCAAAAACTTACGGCGCTGCGGCACAAGTATCCAATCCTTCACCGCAATCTGTTTTTGACCGGGCAATACAGTAAGAAACTGCGCGTCAAGGACGTGACCTGGATCAACGCCAATGGCAAGGAGATGCAGGCCGGCAGTTTGGGCGATAACAACATGCGCTGCTTTGGAATGTTGCTGGATGGTCGTGCCCAGACCACGGGCATCCGCCAGCGCGGACATGAAGCGACCCTGCTCATGGTGGTGAATGGCTATTTCGACCTGGTGACATTCACCCTGCCGGAATGCCCAGGCGCTTCTGCCTGGCTCCGACTCATGGATACCAATATCGACGGGACCGTGGAGGAATCCGATGGGAACAAAATGTTCCAAACAGGCGACACCTATGACGTCACCGCACGTTCTCTGCTGCTGTTCGTATTGGAGGAGAATACGGCGAAAGTATCGCAGACGTAGAGCGGAATTTTCGGAGCATTTTACTTGTAGGGATATTTACATTACTCAACCTGCCCCAACCGGTAGTGTATTTCCGTGGAAGACTATCCCCGGGCGTTACTGGAACTGGAGCTGCGGTTCGCGACAGAAGATGCTTGCCGGTCGTATCTGTTCTCGTTGCGCTGGTCGGAGGGGCTCGTCTGTCTGCGGTGCACAGGTCGAGAGACATGGGCGATGGAGCGAGGCCTTTAGCTCTGCCCAGAGTGTCGGTCGCAGGTCTCGGTAACGGCGACAACGATCTTCCAGGACAGCCGTGTGCCGTTGATGGTCTGGTTCCGTGCCATCCGGTACGTGACCACGCAGAAGAACGGGGCGAGCACGTTGGGCTTGCAGCGGGTTCTTGGATTGGACAGTTACAAGACGGCCTGGGCGCTGCTGCATACGTTGAAACGGGCGATGGTGCGTCCCGGCTGGGAGCGGTTGAGCGGGTTGGTGGAGGTCGATGAGGCCTTCTGGAGCGGGGAGGAAACCGGGGTTCGAGGGCGGCGGGCTCCGGACAAGATCTTGGTGCGGGTCGCTGCCGAAGCGGATGGAGAGGGGATCGGCAGAGTCCGGCTCGTCACGCGATTTGAAATCCACCTATCGTGATTCCGTTTTTCCGGTTTCCGCCGGAGATACGGAAAATCGTCTATACCACCAACGCTATTGAATCGCTGAACATGAGTCTGCGCAAGGCCATCCAGACGCGCGGCGCATTTCCCTCGGAAGATGCAGCGTTGAAAGTGATGTATCTGGCGCTGAGAAACCTGGCCAGAAAATGGAACGCCGTGCAGGGCTGGAAAGAGGCCCTTCAACCGCTTCGCATAACAATCACGCAATTTCAGCCAGGAAGTTTAATACATACACAAAAGATTTGACACTACCAGGCCATGTATCCAGCGTCCACGCCTTCATCCCGGTTGCCGGCCGCTGCCCGCGCGCAGCAGAAATTCGCTCAGCCGGTGCCGCGCCCGCAACTGATCCTGCTTCGCCGCCTCGGAGCCTTCGTCCGGAACCCATACCGCCGTCCGATCGCCGGACCGGCAACGACGCACCAGCCTCTCCGCATCCCGCCGATCCGTCTTCACCTGGTCGTTCGCATTCCTCGGAACCAGCGTTGGGGTGATCGCCTCGCACTTGACTCCCAGCTACGCCAACTGCCAGTAGAGTACGTAGCCCGTCGGGCCGGCCTCATAGCAGGCCTGCAATTGATCCAAAGGCCCAAGCTTCTTCACCAGCTTGCGTATCGACTCCGCGCGGTTGGGGATGGTTCCCACGCTGCGCACTTTGCCATTCGACTCGGCAACCGCGACGGCAATCGTCTCGGCATGGACATCCAATCCCAAAAATCGTACCTCTTCCTTCATGGCCGGTTCCTCTCCGCTTGTGGCTCTGAGTTATGCTTCCTTCCAGAATCACAGCCTAACCCACGGCTAGCGTAGTGGACCGGTCACTCCATGACGACTGGCGCGCGGGCGGGCTCAGACCATCGACAAGTTTGCCTGGGACGCGGCCAGCAAGCGGTTCAGTTCACTTTTCATTTGGCTCAGTACTTCGCGATTCGATGCCTCGCCGATTACGTTCTTCTCCTCCGCAGGATCCGCCGAAAGGTCGTAGAGCTCGTCCATGCCAGTGAGCGCCGGGTAGTGTATGTACTTCCACTTGCCCTGGGAAACGGATTGCCAATCGGGTACTCCTGGGACGAATTTCTCCAGAAAATATTCGCACAGAAAAGAATCCCGCAATGGAGCGTCGGAATTGCGGAAGACAGGGAGCAATGAGCTTCCGTGCATTGGCGTGGGAGACTTCACTCCGGCCAGATCCAGCAGTGTCGGGGCAATATCGATATTGAGCACGTTCTGATTCCGTTCGCTTCCTGCGGGAATCAGCTTCGGATAGCGCATCAACATGGGCACGCGAACGGATGGTTCATAGGCCCATCGCTTCTCTTCCTTTATTCCGTGCTCGCCCATGAGATAGCCATGATCGCTGGTGAAGATGAGGATCGTATTGTCGAGCTGACCGGTGCGCTCCAGGGCATCGAAGATCATTCCGACGCCGCGATCCATCGAAGCGACGCAACGCGCGCGGTCGCGAGTCACGGAAGCGAGATCAGAGGGACGGCCAAACCTGGATTCCATGGGTTCGGGCGTGACCCCCTCGACACGCAGCACATCGACCGGGGGCGGGTTGATATGCAGAACCGGCTTGCCTTCCAGATCGCCAGGAACGATGTCCGGTACATGGTAGGGCGCGTCCTTGTAGAGTCCGTCGTCTTGCGGGGATGGCAGGTATGGAAGATGCGGCGCCTTGTGTCCGATATGCATCACGAACGGCTTGCTGTGCGGTTGCTCAATGAAATTGACGGCATACTCATTGAGAAAGTCGGTCGTGTATCCACGCTTCTGCTCGCGGACGCCGTTGACGTTGAAGATAATGTTTTGGTAGAGGCCCACCGCCTTGAAGCTGACCCAGTAATCGAAGCCGGGGCGCACTGTGTCGTCGAATCCCATGTGCCACTTGCCTACAAATGCGCTCTCGTAGCCGTCGTTAAAGAGAATGCGTGAGACTGTGGGCAGCCGATGACTGAGTTCCGCCTGGCCGTTCCTATCGTTGTTCACAATCCGATGGCTATGGACATAGAGGCCAGTTTGATAGCTGGCGCGGCTGGGAGAACAAAGCGGTGTGGTGCAGCGGGCGTTGTTAAATTTCACGCCCTCGTGAGCTATCCGGTCCAGATGCGGTGTCTTCGCATACGGGTGGCCGGTGGAGGAGAGGTCATCATGTCGCAGGTCGTCGGCAATGATGAAGATGATGTTGGGCCTTGGGTCACGCTGTCCAGCCTTGGGGGCAGCCTGCGCAGGAGTGGCCGACTGCGTCTGAGCGGCTCCAAGCGCAAGCGCAGCGCTGGCGGGCGGCGTGTGAGCAGCGGCAAGAAGAAGCCCAGAATTGAGCAGGCTGCGTCGAGTGATCTTCGTGTCTTTGTTTATCATGGTTTCCTCCCTGCGAATTACCCGCTTTATTTCTGTCGCCGACCGTGTGGACAGTCTACCCGAATTGTGACGATCTCATATGGACCGGGCACTGCCTGCAGGAGATCATAGCAGGCGTTGCGGGTTGGTGTTACCGGCGAGCCGGCCTAGACGCAGGGTTCTGCGCTTGATGAGCAGGAAAAACACCGGAACCAGAATCAGGACGTGGATCGTCGAGGTAATCATCCCGCCGACAATCGGGGCCGCGATGGGCTTCATCACATCCGAGCCGATGCCTGCTTCCCAGAGGATCGGCGCGAGGCTGAGGATGACCGCCGTTACGGTCATCAGCTTGGGCCGCAGGCGCTGCACCGCGCCTTCAATGACGGCCTGCTCCAAACCGGCTTCCGTCATTGCGGAGTCCTGAGCGAGGCGGCGCTGGAATGCTTCATCCAGGTACACCACCATCACCACTCCGGTTTCGACTGCGATGCCGAATAGTGCGATATAGCCGACCCATACGGCGACGCTGAAGTTGTAGCCGAGCGCCCACTGCAGCAGCAGTCCTCCAGACATGGCGTAGAAGGTGGGAAAAATCAGCACAGCGGCCTCGGTGGCAGATTTGAAGACGAGATAGAGCAGCAGGAAGATAACAAAAAAGACGATGGGAAGAATAATTTTGAGGCGCTGTTTGGCGCGCATTTCAAACTCATATTCTCCAGCCCAATGCCAGGTATAGCCCACGGGGAGCGCCAATTTTTGCCTCAATATCCGGTCCGCATGGCCTACAAATCCACCGTAGTTGTGCGTTTTCAGATCGAGATAAACGTATCCGGTCAAAGCGCCGTCTTCGTCGCGGATCATGGTGGGGCCGCGAGAAAAGTACACGCGGGCGACTTCGCCGATTGGAATCTGCTCGCCGGTCGGAGTTGGAATCAATGCCTGCGATAAGGCGGCCGGATCGTCGCGGAAGGTATGCTGATAGCGTACGGCGACTGGAAAGCGCTCACGGCCTTCCACATTCTCGACAATGTCCGCTCCGCCGATTTCCGAGGTAATGACCTGCTGCACATCGGCGACGGTCAGGCCGTAGCGCGCTGCCTCGGGCCGATTCACATCCACGTTCAGATAGAAGCCCTGGGAAACACGCTCCGCAAAGACGGAGTTGGTCTCGGGCATTCCGGACAGGAGCTGCTGCATCTGTGCTCCAATATCCTGAATGCGGGCCAGATCGGGCCCCTGAATCTTGATCCCAACTGCTGTCTTGATGCCGGTCAGCTCCATGTCCAGACGGTTCTCGACGGGCATGGTCCAGGTGTTGGTCAGGCCGGGAAACTGGAGCTTCTCGTCCATATCGTGGATCAGCTTTTTGTAGGTCATGCCTGCGGGCCAGTTCTTGCGGGACTTCAGCATGATGGTGGTGTCGTACATATCGAGAGGAGCGTTGTCTGTGGCGCTGTCGGAGCGGCCAACGGTGCCAAACACTGTCGCGACCTCGGGGAAGGAACGGATCATGCGGTCCTGTTCCTGCAACAGCGAAACCGCTTGCGTCATCGAGATGCCCGGCAGCGCGCTCGGCATGTAGAGAGCGGAGCCTTCATAGAGTGCGGGCATGAACTGGCTGCCGAGACGGAAGTAGAGTGGAATGGTAGCGGCCAGAAAAGCAAGGTTCAGCGCGATCACCAGCTTCCAGTGCCGAAGGCACCAGCGGAGCACCGGGAGATACATGGCCTGCGTAATGCGGGCCACGGGGTTCTTCGATTCCGGCCGCAGCTTTCCGCGCAGGCACAACGGCATCAGTGCCGGAACCAGCGTGATGGAGAGCAGAGAGGAGAAGGCGATGGCCAGAGTCTTGGTCCAGGCCAGTGGCCGAAACATGCGGCCTTCCTGCGCCTCCAGCAGAAATACCGGCAGGAAGGAAACGACAATGATGATGAGCGAGTAGAAGAGAGCCGGCCCAACCTGCTGGGCCGCGCCGATTAGGATTCGCCGCCGCTCCGATCCGCTGGGTACCTCTGCCAGTTCCGCCAGATGGCGGTGTCCGTTCTCCACCATGACAATGG
>JAJZDO010000756.1 GCA_021805955.1 Acidobacteriota bacterium | reverse complement strand
ATTGCGCCCACGAAGGCAAAGTTTATCGAGCGATTGGAAGATGACTACATCATCCGGCAACCGCGCAAGGAACAGACACCTGTTGCAAAAGTCGATGACCACCCGGTGACTCCCGTCCGAGTGGCGCAGGCGATGCGTGTCGAGGGACAGAAACGCCCGCCAGCTGTGGAAAGGCCCGAAGCGGAACCAGAGAAGCAGAAGAGCTTCACGTTCGGTCCGAGGATTTGAGCCATGTTGACCATCTCCAAACCACTCTCCGCTGGACAGGCGCAGAACTATCATCGGAAGGAGTTCACCGCGAAGGAGCAGAATTATTGGTCGCAACGTGGTGTGATTGCCGGGGAGTGGCAAGGCCAGCTCGCTTCGCAATTCGGCGTTGTGGGAAATGTTTCCGCAGAAGACTTCGTGCGCTTGAGCCAGGGACAGCACCCACAGACGGGCGAACAACTTGTGCGTCAGCGTGCTTCCTATGAATACCAGGATGCGGATGGCAAAACCATCAAGACGATGGAGCATCGGGCCGGGTGGGATGCGACATTCTCCGCGCCTAAATCTGTTTCACTCACCGCGTTGGTCGGCGGCGATGACCGTGTCCGTGAAGCCCATCGGGAAAGCGTCCGCGTGGCCCTTGAACAACTGGAGCACTACACGCAGGCCCGCATCGGCGGGAACCATCCGCCGGAGACCACGGGTAAATTCATCGCTGCAAAGTTTGAACATGATACGGCCCGGCCTGTGGATGGCTATGTCGCGCCGCAACTCCATACCCACGCCGTCATCTTCAATTTGACCGAGCGCGATAAAGGCCAAGCCCGCGCCATCCAACCGCAGAGTTTATTTCAATCGCAGCAGTTTGCGACTGCTGTCTACCAGTCGGAGCTGATGTACCAGGTTCGCCAGCTTGGTTATGAAATCACGCCCGGCAGAAGTGGCGCGCCGGAGATCAAGGGCTACACGCAGGAGTATCTCGACGCATCCAGTCCGCGCAGCCAGCAGATTCGGGAGTATCTCGAACGCACGGGTCGCACTGGTAAAGAAGCCGCCGAGATCGCCGCGCACTCCACGCGCGACAAAAAAGAGATGCACTCGCCCGGTGAAGTCATGACGGCCCACCGCAAGCTGGCTGCCGATTATGGACATCAAGCGGATGCTGTTGTCCGGGCCGCCAGAGAGCGTTCTCAACAGCAGACGCAATCTGTTTCTCCAGAGCAGCGCGTCCGGGAGGCGGTGACGTTCTCGCGCGACAAAAACTTCGAGCGCGAGGCGGTCATTGATGAGCGGGCGCTGGTGCGCGATGCGCTGCGCCGCGGCATGGGGGACGTGACCTATCCGCAGGTGCGCGCGAACCTCGGCGCCCGGCTTGCTTCGGGTGAATTTCAGATCGTCGAGCGACCTCAAAGACTGCCGGGCCGCCAGTTCACCACCGCAAAAACCATCGAGGCCGAGCATGAAATTGTCCGGCAAATGCGCGAAGGACAGAAGCAGCTTCAGCCTGTGATGACCCGCTCGGAGGCCATCCAGGTGGCCGACCAGTATTCATATTTGAATCGCGCTCAGAAAAACGTGGTCGAGGATGTTTTGAGTTCTCCTGACCGCGTTCACGGAATCCAGGGAGTCGCCGGGGCAGGCAAAACAACAACCCTTACCGTGCTTCGCGGTGCAGCCGAGGCCCAGGGCTATGAAGTCACAGGCTTCGCACCGACCTCTCACGCTGCGCGGCAATTGAATGAAGCTGGCATCGACGCTGGAACGCTGCAAGGCTTTCTGGCACGGTCAACAGGACCGGAGATGATGGAGCAAAAACATTTCTACTTCGTCGATGAATCGAGCCTCGCCAGCACCAATCAAGTGCGCGAGTTCCTTACCCGCATTGGCCCGAACGGCCGCGTGCTCCTGATTGGCGACATCCGCCAGCATCAAGGCGTCGAAGCGGGCCGTCCGTTCGAGCAGTTGCAGAGGCAGGGATGCGAACTGCCAAGCTGGACGAAATCGTTCGCCAGAAAGACCCGGCGTTGAAGTCCACGGTCGAACTGCTGGCGACGGACCAGGTCTCTGCTGCGCTCGACGCGCTTCAGCAGCAAGGGCGCGTCAGGGAGATTCCCAATCCTGAAGAACGTATTCGCGCGATTGCCAAAAGCTACCTTGAATCGCCAGAGAATACGCTGATTGTGTCACCGGACAACGCATCTCGCCGCGAGTTAAATATGGCCGTCCGGCAGGAGTTGAAGGCAGAAGGAAGCGTTGGGCCGGAAGACCATTCCATTCGCGTTCTTATTCAGCGTCAGAACATGACTGGCGCGGAACGCGCCTGGGCCAACCAATACGGAGTCAACGATGTCGTGCGCTATGCACGCGGCAGCAAGAATGCCGGAATCGAGGCTGGCTCCTACAGAACGGTCATGGCGATCAACTCATCGGCGAATCTGCTCACCGTCAAGAAGTCCAGCGGCGAACTCACCACCTACGATCCGCGCCGACTGACAGGGGTCAGCGTCTACCGGGAAGCCGCGCATGAATTTTCCGTCGGCGACCGCATTCAATTCACCGCACCGGACAAGTCGCTGGGCGTCGCCAATCGCGACCTTGCCATCATCGATGCCATCCATCCCGACGGTCGCCTGACAGCGCGGCTCGACAACAATCGCCAGATCGAATTCGACGCAACCGGGCATCGTCACTTCGATCATGGCTATGCCGTCACCAGTCACAGCGCCCAGGGGCTGACCGCCGAACGCGTGTTGATCCATGCTGACACAAGCGTTCATCCAGACTTGCTCAACGCCCGCTTCGGCTATGTGTCCGTCTCCCGCGCGAGTCACGAGGCTACGCTTTTTACAAACGACCTTTCCAAACTTGCTCCCCAACTCGGCTCGGAGGTCGGCAAAACCCCTGCGATCGAGGTCATCCAGAAACCATCAGTAACGAATGAAATGAGTATGTAGGTTTGATATTAGCTACAGTCATTCTCTTAAAGTGACGAAAGGTGATGAGCCAGAAATCCATTCAACCCCTTGCCCGCTTTCGATCCCCATGTCTGGTACAGCCCGAAATAGGCGTAGTTCTCTGTTTGTCCGATTACCGAATGCCCATAGGCAAATAGCACTTGCAATCCAGGGTTCATGATGTAGTAATAGCCGCCGAGGTCCACCAAGGTTGCGGATTGTGTCTGCGGAGTGGCAAAGCCTTCTTTTTGGTGGGAGAAAATTTCCGTCCCCAGCGTTAGCTTTTTGCCGATGTTTCGTTGCGCCATCCATCCTGCATAAAAGAAGTTGCGATACTGGGTTTGGTGGACGATCTGATGCCCCGCGCCGCCGTAGCTGGTCCATTGCCCCCAATCTTTCTGGACCCAGATGGGCAGTTTGTACCAAACTCTTCCAACGCCCAGCCCTTTGGCATAACTGCCGGTGGGCATATGACATATAGTTCAGGCCATGTGCCGCGCTTGTAAATTCTTTCCTAAATGACAACTGCGCTCCTTTTTATCAAAATAGCTCAGTAGAGCGTCATACTGAACCGCAGTCGCGCCTTCCGCGTTTACTTTCTCGTTTGAAGAGAACGTCATCTTTCATATACCCCGTTTGTCGAATCTGCCAAAGCGGAGAGCGAGCGTCGGCAAGACCAGCAGATTGAGTGTGGTGGATGTAATCAGCCCGCCAAGGATGACAATGGCGAGCGGGCCTTCGATCTCCTGCCCGGCAGCTCCGCTGCCAATGGCCAGGGGCAGCAGCCCCAGTGCTGTTACCAGGGCTGTCATCAGAATCGGAGCCAAACGTTCCGAAGCTCCATGAACGGCGGTTGTGTAGTCCCACTCCATGCCTTCCACCTCGACCAAATGCTCGTAATGCGAGATCAGCATGATGGAGTTGCGCAAAGTAATTCCAAAGAGGGTGACGAATCCGACCATCGCCCCAAGAGAAAGCTCGCCACCGCCAGCGAAGACAGCCAGAACGCCACCGACCAGAGCAAAGGGAATATTCACGAGGACAAGAACCAGGTTGCGCCAGTTCATCAAAACGATGGAAAGAAGCAGCATAATTCCGAGCGCGGCCAGGAGCGAATGGACAAGAAGATCGCGGCGCGACTGCGACTGCGCTGCTGCGGTGCCAGAAAACTGTACATAGTCTCCAGGTGCGAGATGTATTTTGGCCGCAATCTGTGCCTGGGCATCCTGTACAAACGCGCCGGTGTTGTTGCCGGCAACATTTAGCGTGATCGTCTGCACCCGTCGAGCACCATCATGGAGTATGTTGTATCGCCCAGATGTCTGATACACGCTGGCCAGTTCACCGAGAGGGACATAAATGCCGTCCGGGTTCTTGATGGGCAGAGCGGAAATCGAATCTACGCGATTGCGAGCATCGGGGGGCAGAATCACCGATACGGCGAAGACGCGGTTCCCCTCGTAAACATCGCCGACCTGTTCCCCCTGGTACGCGGTGCTCACATCCTGCAGAACGCTTACCGGATCGAAGCCCCAGTGCAAGAGTGCCCGCGTGCGCAGTTTGACAGCAATCTCCGGCGTTCCGGGTGGAGATTGCATCTGTACCTCGGTCGCTCCCGGTACATCATTGAGGACACGCGCAACCTTCTTGGCCTCTTGATCCAGTTGGTCAAGGTCGGGGCCATAGATGTTGACGACGACGGAGGCGGTGTAACCCGAAAGCGTCTCCTCGATGCGCTCGGTCAGAAAGGTCTTCAATGAAAATGAAAGTCCGGAAAACTGTGTCAAAGTCTTGCGAATTTCTCCCTGCGCGGTCTCTTCCTGTTCGCCGCCCATTGGCTTCAGGTCCACCTCAATTTCGCTATAGTGCGGCCCCCATGTGTCGTCGGCAAGTTCGGCGCGGCCCACTCGCTGCGCAACCGACTTGACAAACGGAAGCTTCAATAAGGCAGCAGTCACTTCCCGTCCTTCCCGCAGAGAATCGTCAAGAGATGTTCCCGGAACAGCGATCATGTGCAGAATGTAATGGCCTTCATGCAGTTCGGGTAGAAAGCTGGTTCCAAAGAAAGGTAAAGCGGCAATCCCGCAGATCGTAACGACGGCAACAAAGCCGATCGTCAATCCGGGGATTTGTTCGATGCGTCCGAGAATGGCAACATATCGCTTCTTCAACCATAGGATGACCGGTGGCTCCTTCTTGCTGGGCGGGCGATTTCCTAAGACCAGCATCGAAAGAGCTGGCGTGACCGTAAGCGCGACAACGAGCGATGCCATGATCGACAGGATGTACGCGATTCCAAGCGGAGCGAAAAGCCTTCCCGCAATGCCGGAGAGAGTCAGCACCGGCGTGAAAACAAGCGCGACGGCGAACGTGGCATAGACCACAGCGCTTCTGACTTCAATAGAAGCATCAAGCACCACGTTGAATGCTGGCCGTGGGTTTTCCTTCGCAGCGTTTTCGCGCAATCGGCGCAGAATGTTTTCCACGTCGATCACCGCATCATCCACCACTTCGCCAATCGCAATGGCGAGGCCGCCCAGGGTCATCGTATTGAGCGAAAACCCCATGTGGTCCATGACCGTGACAGCCGCGAGCAGAGATAGTGGGATTGCGGTACAGGAGATCGCCGCGGTCCGAATGTCGAACAGAAACAAAAAGAGAACCAGAATGACAAGCGCAGCACCGATCAGGAGAGAGAAACGAATGTTATGGATGGAGGTATGGATGAAGTTTGCCGGCCTGAAAAGATCGGACCGCATATCGATTCCTTGCTGCTGAAGCGCCGGATTGAGTTCCTGCAGCGCCTTTTCTACACGGCTGGTCACGTCCACAGTGTTCGATCCATACTGCGCGGCAACCACTAAAACGACGCCTGTTTTTCCCTCGACCGATGCCGCGCCAAAGGGTGGCGCTGCGCCTTCGCGCACATCCGCCACCTGTCCCAGGATGACGTTCGCGCCATTCTGCCGCACCAGCACCGTAGACGCAATCTGTTCCGGAGTCAGGGACTGTCCTTCGGATTGGAGAATAAGCCGTTGGTTCCGGTTTTCGATGAACCCAGCGCCTAGAATGCCAGTTGCTTTTTGCGCAGCGGCTACAACGTCGGTGAGAGAAAGATTGTATTTGACAAGCCGCTCTGGAAG
>JAJZDO010000170.1 GCA_021805955.1 Acidobacteriota bacterium | reverse complement strand
AGCCGAGGATGCCAATGGTCGCACCGGGAAGGATGACTTTCTGGATTCGAGTCTCCATTATTCGCGACGATCCAACTGGGGCAGGGTCTGCGCCAGGACTTCCTCTTTGCGGGCTTCCCGCCAGGCGCAGAGCCGATCGCGCAAGGCGCGATCTTCCAGCGCGAGAATGGAAATTGCCAGTAAAGCCGCATTGGCCGCGCCCGGCTTGCCGATGGCAAGGGTTCCGACGGGAACGCCCTTGGGCATTTGCACGATAGAAAGCAGCGAGTCGACACCGGCCAGCATAGTTGCCGGAATGGGTACTCCCAGGACAGGAAGATGGGTCTTGGCGGCCAGCATTCCAGGCAGATGGGCGGCCCCGCCGGCGCCGGCAATCAGTACACGCAGACCGCGTTCTTCGGCAGTTGCTGCATATTCAAAGAGCCAGTCGGGTGTGCGATGCGCCGAGACGACGCGCGACTCGTGCGGTACAGAGAATTCCTGCAAAATCTCAATGGCTGGCTGAAGGATTTCGTAATCGCTTCGGCTACCCATGACCACGCCGACCAGCGGAGCTCGCTTCATCCGCTGATTATACGATCAGCGTCCGTGGAATCGTCGATGCCGCAGGTCTGAGGATCAATACCGTACGGCACTCGGTTCCCCTGGCAAAGAAAGCGGCTGTCAGTATTGAGCCGACAGCCGCCAGTTCTGAGGATTTGTTCGCGAGAGGACTATCTATGTCCACCGCCGCCGTGACCGCCACCACCACCGCCATGGAATCCACCGCCACCGCCGTGGAATCCACCTCCGCCGCCGTGGAACCCACCGCCAACGCGTGCTCCGCCGCCATGGAATCCTCCACCGCCGCGGATGCCGCCTGCATAGGCCCGTCCGCCACCGTATCCACCGCGTCCGCCGTAGCCACCCCGTCCGTAGCCACCACGTCCGTAGCCACCACGTCCGTAGCCTCCGCGGCCGTAGCCTCCGCGCCAACCATCACCGCCGCGCCAACCATCACCGCCGCGCCAGCCATCACCCCAGCCGCGTCCCCATCCGCCATCATCACCCCAGCCGCCGCGATACCATCCACCGCCCCATCCCCAGCCGTACCATGGGCCGACACCGAGGAAGATGCCGTTATTGAACCACTGCGGACCATAGTATCCGTAAGGTGCGCAGGCATAGGGGTAGTAATTGTAATAACCGTAGGTGCAAGCCGGCTGTGCATAGCCGCCATCGTCATAGGCCGGACCGCCAAAACTGAGTCCGAATGAAACCTGGGCCCGCGAATAGGAAGCGGGAATGAGCAGAACCCCGAGTAAAGCGACATAGCGTAAGAAGCGCATTCTGAACCTCCCTCAGCAAAGCCCTGTAAGCCTCTGCATTGCTGATTGTAGGGGATTCAGGCCAACCGGTGGGGTCCAAATTCCTCTGCTACTAGGAACGCATCTTCAGAAGAAAAGTTGCGCGATTATTATTCCGTTGCAAGCTTTGGGCTTCCGGCAGCAGTTTTTGCATCGTTCATCCACTTTCACCACTCGATGAACCCGCAAGCCGCCGTCCGAAGGAAGTCGAGCGGGTGGGTTGACTTGGGTGCGGATTGTGGCAAACTCAATACGGTTCATTCTCGAAGCAGATCGTGAGCCTAAGCTTTTCCTTGTGTCAGATTCATTCCATGTCTGTAAATTGATGGAATCGAAAATACCTCCTCCCCGAGTTTCTTGCCTCTCGAGAAGAAACCAATGGCCAATAGGTGTTCAACGATAGCCTTCCATTCCGACCCAAGAAGTATCTGAAGCGCAGCTGAGTTGTAGTCAGTCTTGCCCCCAGGAACTTTCCGATGTCCTTCCAGAGATGCGGAAATTCGGCTTCGAGATAAGTCTCTCGTTTGCGTTTTGACAGTTCCTCGAACCCGTATTGAATTGCGGCTGCGCCAATGACGTGGTCCGATGTACCGTCTGGATCTGCGGCATATAGGTCTTGCTGTCGTTGCTTCGCGAATTGACAAATCAAGGACATCTCGTGGGGTTACAACCCCACGTCCATCTGCGCAACGATTGCATATCCATCGAATAGTCGGACTCTGCCTGGACCCCCTGAACACAGTGGGAGGAAATATTTTTCCGAATGCGCTCTTTCTATAGGAGGCATTCGCCTCGGTCCGATCGCGACTTATTTCCAGGTAATCTGCAAATTCTTGATTGGCAAAGAATCGCTTCACGACCATGGCCAGAATCTGATCTTCTGTCCAGCGGAGTGTGTCTGCTTGACGTGCTGTCACATGGGTAAGCGCCGTAAATCCTTCAGCGCTTCTCACTACTTGTTCCAGCATGTCGTCTCGCAGAAATATCATGACCCTGATACTGCTAGAAGCAAAATAGGGACTGAAAGATGCCGGGTGCAATGCCGTCATCCGCGTCATTGACGCCTACATGCATCGGAACAGCTGCTCCGAGCGAAAATGTGGTGCCGGTTGTGTCCACCCGCGCCTGCCGCAATTGAAAGAACCACAGAACGTCTTGCCCACTCTTTCGGAAGTCCAGGATAAGGCATTAGTGAGATGGAAACCGGGAAAGAGTTTCTATCGTCGTCGGCTGCATCTTCTCGCCCTGCTCTTGCTCGAAACCGGCTGCCGAATCAGCGAGACGCTCGCGTTGCACGTATCAAGCTGCACAGAACAGATCTCATCGGCCAGAGGAGAGTGTGATGTCCCGGATGAGAGTTGCGATCGAAGCGGGTCTCAGATCATTTTCTGAAGCAATAATGGCGCGACTGGAACGGCTTGCTCCGCTGGAACGGTTGCCGGCGGTCCTGAATGGCAGAAACCGGGCTAACGGTACGCCGGATTCCACGTCCAAACGGTATCCAGAGAGTGAGTAGGCCCTCTCTGAAACAGGTTCGTGACCGCGAATTTTGGATGCTTGGCGTTATACTGAATGAAATGCCCAAATACTCCGTCGTTGTTCCTTTCCATAACGAGGAAGAAAATGTTACCGCCCTCTATGACGAGCTGAAAGCCGTGATGGAGCAGGTGGGAGAAACATTCGAGTTGATCTTTGTCGATGACGGGTCGCTGGATCGCACCTATCGGCTGCTGGAAGAAATTACGGCCGTCGATAGCCGCGTGATGGTGGTGAAACTGCGGCGCAATTTCGGCCAGACCTGCGCCCTGGCTGCGGGATTCGATCATGCGCAGGGAGATTTCATCCTGGCGATGGACGGCGATCTGCAACACGATCCCACGGAGATCCCAGACTTTTTGGCCAAGCTCGAAGAAGGCTACGATGTGGTCAGTGGCTGGCGGAAAGAACGCATCGACAACTTCGTCTTGCGTCGATTCCCATCCCGCTGCGCCAACTGGCTCATGGCCAAGTTGTCGGGCGTGGACATCCATGACTTTGGCACCACCTACAAGGCGTATCGCCGGGAAGTGATTCACAATATCCCGCTGTACGGCGAAATGCACCGCTTTATCCCCGCGCTAGCTTCCTGGTACGGAGCGTCCATCTGCGAAATTCCAATCCGGAACGTGAATCGGGAGCGCGGAAAATCGCACTACGGAATTTCACGGACGTTTCGTGTGTTTTTTGATCTGATGACGATTCGCTTTCTGCTGAAATACATGTCGCGGCCAATGCATTTCTTCGGCTCTCTGGGCGCGACCAGCATGCTTGGCGGACTGGCGCTTTCCATGTGGCTGCTGATGCTGAAGCTGTTTACGCATCAGCCTGTCATGGATCAGCATGGTCCATTGTTCGTCGTGGCTGGCGTAACCATCTTGGCGGGGATTCAACTGCTGGCCATTGGTTTGATAGGGGAACTGCTGGTGCGGCATTTTTATCAGGGCCAGTCCCGCGCGCCATACACCGTGGACCGTATTGTTCGTTTGAACAGCCCGGAAGAGCCAAGCATCCTGCGCGGAGAGTAAGCGCTCGCGGCGCGACCGGCTCGATTCAACCCTCAGCAGAGGCTGCCTATGAAAGCCATTCAGATTGCCCATACCGGCGGCCCGGAATCCTTACATTTTACTGACGTCGACCGTCCCGTTCCAGCGCCGAATCAGGTGCTGGTAGAAGTCCGCGCCATCGGCGTCAATTTCATCGACATCTACTATCGCGAGGGGGTCTATCCAGCTACGCTTCCCATAACTCTGGGCCAGGAAGCGGCTGGGGTCATCGTTGAGGTTGGCAAGAACGTCGAACACTTCCGCGTTGGCGAGCGAGTCGCCTGGTGCATGTACCTGGGCGCGTATGCGGAATACGCAGTTGTCGCAGAATCCCACCTGGTTTTTATTCCAGCCAGGCTTACATTTGAACAGGCTGCGGCGAGTCTGTTGCAAGGCATGACCGCGCAGTATCTGAGTTCCACTACATTTGCTCTGAAAGCGGGAGACACAGCGTTAGTCCACGCCGGTGCGGGTGGGGTGGGATATTTGCTGACGCAGATGGCTGTCCAGGCGGGCGCGCACGTCATCTCCACCGTTTCGACAGAAGAGAAGGCGGAACTCGTGCGCTCCGTCGGTGCGCACGATGTCATTCTGTACACCAAGGAAGATTTTGAGCCCGTGGTGAAGCGCATCACAGGCGGTCGAGGCGTGGACGTAGTGTACGATTCCGTCGGTAAGGAGACATTCGACCGATCGTTGAAATGCCTACGGCCGCGCGGCATGATGGTCCTGTTCGGCGCGTCCAGCGGCGCGGTGCCGCCTGTGGATCCTATCCAACTGTCGCGGGACGGCTCTTTATTCTTAACCCGCCCCAGTCTGGCGCACTACACACAGAGCAGGGAAGAACTGGATGCGCGTTCTGCGGATGTCTTTCAGCGTTTGATGCGCGGCACGCTCAAGCTTCGCATTCATCAAAGCTTTCCGCTCGCCGAAGCGACCAATGCCCAGATGGAATTGCAGTCGCGACGGACAACAGGAAAGCTGCTGCTGATCCCGTAGGTCCATCAGTACACAGAAACAGGTAGTAGCACCGACTGAATCGAGTAACCCCAGCTTGCACCGGCACACATTAGGTCCATCACAGAGTGCGGATGGAAGGGTGGCGACAGAGACTCGGCATGCAAGCGAGGATAGCTATGGTTAGGAAAATGATTTATTGGGTTTATTGGAGTGCGACGCTACTTGCCGCCTTTACCGTCAGCGCGTACTCACAATCGACCGATCCCGCGCCGCCAGGCAAAATGGTTGACCTTGGAGGATATCGCATTCACCTTTACTGCACAGGGCATGGCAAGCAGACGGTTGTGCTGTCGCCGGGCGGCGGCGATTTTTCATTCGTCTGGTATTTGGTCCAACAACAGGTACAAACCTTTGCGCGGGTCTGCTCGTACGATCGCGATGGCTACGCATGGAGCGATCCCGGTCCCCAGCCATTGACGTTCAGGCAGGAAGCGTATGAGTTGGAGTTGGCACTGAAGCTCTCCGGCGAAAAAGGGCCGTACATTCTCGTAGGACATTCTCTTGGTGGTTTGGTCGCGGAAACCTTCGCAGAAGGATATCCGGATGAAACCGCGGGGTTGGTTCTGGTCGATGCGCCCGGACCGGATGACACGTTGGGTTATTTTGGAAGACTGGTTCGTGTTCGAACTCTTGCGCATCGAACGATTCCGCCTATTCAAACAATGGAAACGAATCCTCCTGTTCCAATCAGCGATGCGGAGCGTGAACAGGCTATGAAATACAAGAGCCACAAAATTAACCCGCCGTATGACCGCCTTCCGGCGGAGATTCAAAAGCTGCAACTATGGGCGCAAATGCTACCGCCCAAGGTCGCGGTAAATGAGAAGAACGATTACATTCCTGAGGAGTTCCAGCTTCTTTACGAGATTCAGCAGTTTGGGCATCCGCTCGGTGGAAAGCCGCTCATCACGATGATCGGCATGCAGGGAGCAGGCGAGGAAAAGATCGAAGAAAAAAAGGCGTTTCAGACCCTTTCAACAAATAGCAAAGTCGTTGAAGTTCAGGATGCCGGACACGCAATCCACTTACAAGATCCAGATGCCGTAGTCAGCGCAATTCACGATGTGATGAATGCTGCTCTTCACCACACCCGCTTGAAGCAGTAACAACATTTTCACCTTGACTCTCTACAGCGTTAGAT
>JAJZDO010000423.1 GCA_021805955.1 Acidobacteriota bacterium | reverse complement strand
CTTTGGCGTGCCGAACCTGGGCGGAGAGACGAAGTTTGAGTCGTGTTACAGCGGCAATCCGCTGGTTAACGCTTTTGCTTTGGGGCTGATGCGCAGGGACGAGATTTTCTATGGCAAGGCGGCCGGAGTGGGCAACCCGGTGATCTACGTTGGCGCGAAGACGGGCCGGGACGGGATTCACGGGGCGACGATGGCGTCAGAAGAGTTTCACGAGGGGACCGAGGAAAAGCGTCCCAATGTGCAGGTTGGCGATCCGTTCCTGGAGAAACTACTGATGGAGGCGTGCCTGGAGGCGATGCGAACGGGCGCGATTGTCGGCATACAGGACATGGGCGCGGCTGGACTGACGTGCTCGACGTGCGAGATGGGTGCGCGGGGCGGCGTGGGCGTGGAGATTGAACTGGACGAGGTTCCGCAGCGCGAGACAGGGATGACGAGCTACGAGATTATGCTCTCTGAGAGCCAGGAGCGGATGCTGCTGGTGGCCGAGCGCGGACGCGAAGAAGAGGTGCTGCGCGTCTTTGCAAAGTGGGGTCTGGATGCAGTGACGATCGGGCGCGTGATCGCGGAGCCGAGAATGCGGGTGAAACATCACGGAAGGATGATGGCGGATATCCCGAACCAGTCGTTGACCGATGATGCGCCTGTCTATCGGCGCCCTGTGGGCGAGTGGCGTGCGCCGGTTCCTGAGGAAATTCCTGCCGAAGCGATGGAACGACTGACGATGCAACGCGACTATACGGCAGACCTGAAGAAGCTGCTGGCGAGCGAAAATATGTGCTCGAAGCGCTGGGTGCATGAGCAGTACGACACGATGGTGCAGACCAATACGGTGCTTGGGCCTGGGATGGGCGAAGCAGGCGTGATGCGCATCAAAGGTACGCGAGCGGATACGGGAGCGTCTGAGGATGGCGAAGCCGGAGGTGAACGTGGACTGGCGATGGCAGTGGACGGCAACGGACGCTGGTGCTGGCTGGACCCGAAGCTGGGTGCGATGCACGCGGTGGCTGAAGCAGCGCGCAAGGTGGCGGCGACAGGAGCCGAACCGGTGGCTGCGACCAATTGTCTGAACTTTGGCAATCCGGAGAAGCCAGAGATCATGGCGCAGTTTTCGGCGACGATCGATGGGCTAACCGAGGCGTGCCTGGCGCTTGGCACACCGATTACGGGCGGCAATGTTTCGCTTTACAACGAGACGAAGGGGATGGGGATTTATCCCACGCCGGTGCTTGGTGTGGTGGGCATCCTCGAGGATGTTTCACGCGCGGTGCCGTCAGGATTCAGGCGGGCTGGCGAGGCCGTGCTCCTTCTGTGGCCGACAGCGGAACCGGGCAATCCGGAGCCGACGCTGGCCGTTCCCTTTGATCCGGTTGGCATCAACCCGTACATCGTCTATTCGCTGGTGCCAGTGGATAGCGCGGAACTGGCACCGGAGGGCGACCTGGCTTATCCGGAGGCTCAGCGGGAAGCGCTGCGTAGGTTTGGATCATCGGAGTACGCGCGAGTGGTGCTGGGCAGTGTGTGGGGTGCACCGCCGGAGCTGAATCTGGATGCTGAGGCGCGGCTGCACAAGCTGCTGCAGCAGCTGGCTGAACGCAGGCTAGTGAGCGCGGCGCGCGATGTGTCCGATGGTGGACTTGCCGTTGCGCTGGCACAAGCCTCGCTGGCGCATAATGTGGGCGCAGTGGTGGCTCAGGAGCCGGCGCTGGCTGCCGCGCCGCTGTTTGGCCTCTTTGCCGAGCCTGCTTCGACGATGATTCTGAGCGCGGCTGGCAAGCATGTTGGCGAGATTGAAAAGCTTGCAGAGGAGTACGGATTTCAAGCGGCGCGCGTGGGCACGACAGGCGGCGATCGGTTGGAGATTTCCATCTACGGACAGACAGTAATCGCGTCGGCGCTCGATCCATTGCGCGCTGGCTGGAGCGAAGCACTGGAAACGGCACTGCATGAAGAGGTGATGGCATGAGCACGGTGCGGCTCTACGAGGCAGTTCCGGGAATGGCAGACAGTGTTGTGGATGGCTCGATGGAGGTGCATGCGAAGCTGGAGCGTGATGCGGATAGCCTCCGCGAAGAGTGCGGAGTGATGGCCGTGCACGGACATCCGGAGGCAGGTCGACAGGTCTATCTCGGACTCTATGCATTGCAGCATCGCGGCCAGGAGTCGGCGGGAATTGCGACGGCAAACGGTCAGACCCTGAGCAACATCAAGGGCATGGGGCTGGTCTCAGAGATTTTCACCGAAGACGTACTGGCCAAGCTGCCTGGCAGCCTCAGCATCGGACACACGCGCTACTCGACGACTGGCGACTCTGCCCTGCTAAACGCGCAGCCGATTCGTGTTGAGTCCACCAAGGGCCTCATCGCCATCGCCCACAACGGCAACCTCGTCAACCTCGGCAATTTGCGCACAAGGCTGGAGCAAGCGGGCACGTATTTTCAAACGACTTCGGACTCCGAGATCATCGTGCAGCTCATCGCCCACTCACACGCCGCGACGCTTGTAGACGCGATTGCCGATTCGCTGCAACAGGTGGAAGGCGCGTTTTCAATTGTGATGATGACGCGCGACCGCATCTTTGCTGCGCGCGACCCACGCGGATTCCGCCCGCTTTCGATGGGACGCATCCGCAACAGTGACGGGCCGGATACGATCGTCTTTGCTTCTGAAACCTGCGCCTTCGACCTGCTGCGCGCCGAGTATGAGCGCGATGTGGAGCCAGGAGAACTGGTGATGGTCACCGAAGACGGTGTTACCAGCCGCTTTTATGCGCACGGAGTGCAGCAGTCAAGCTGCATCTTCGAGCATGTCTATTTTGCCCGACCGGACAGCCGGATTTATGGGCGCTGGGTGCAGGCCAGCCGCGAAGAGATGGGGCGGCAACTTGCCCGCGAATCGCACGTTGACGCCGATCTAATTGTTCCTGTGCCGGACTCTGGTGTCACCGCCGCTATTGGCTACGCGGCGGAGGCGGACATTCCCTTTCGGCTCGGGCTGATCCGCAACCACTATGTCGGGCGAACCTTCATTGAGCCGGAACAACGCGTGCGCGACTTCGGCGTCAAACTGAAGCTCAATCCTGTGCGTAACCTGCTGGAGGGCAAGCGGATTATCCTCATCGACGACTCCATCATTCGCGGGACAACCAGCCGAAAGATCGTGCGCATGGTGCGCGGCGCGGGCGCAACGGAAGTTCATCTCCGCATCAGCTGCCCGCCTACCATCTCACCTTGTTTTTACGGAGTGGATACACCGAGCAAGCGCGACCTCATCGCCGCCAACAAATCCATCGAAGAAATCCGCCAGTTTATCGAGGCCGACTCGCTCGCCTATCTCTCGCTCGATGGAATGCTCCACTGCTGTGATGAAACCGGAAAAACCGGCTTCTGCACCGCCTGCTACACCGGCAACTACCCCACGCAATGGGTCGATGTGGACGAAATCCTCCCCGCCAAAACCGCCTATCCGCAAGAGGTCCAGTTGAGCTTTCCTTCGCGGTGAAGCAGACAGAGCAAGCACCCACACGATGGATGTCTGGAAGGCGAAGTACGGCGGCCATGACGCGAGCGAGTTCGAGGAAGCCAGGTGGTGGCGCATGAAAACGCACAATGCGCAAGATCAGTGGTCGATTTCCACCATGTGATGGTTAATTGCGAAGAGAGCAAGTTCCAGACGATTGAATACACCCAGTTTGTCGAAGATATTGCTCAGATGATGTTTGACGGTCTGCTGGCTCAGGGATAACTTGTTTGCGATCTCCGAATTCGAGTATCCTGCCGCGATCGCGCCAATAATTTCCAACTCACGAGCGGTCACACCGAACTTTGATCCGTGATTCGGCTTATCCGCGTTTTGTGTCAGTTCCTTCACGGCATGCACAAGGTTGGCCACGCCATCATTGCCGATCCAATATTCCCCTGCCTTTATACAAAGGAGGCTTTCGACCAGTACTTTGGCAGGGGACGACTTCAGCACAATCCCACGCGCACCCAGTTGCAACGCACGCAGATAATCCGCTCGTGAAATAGCGTTGGTCAATATCAATGTACGGGTACTGGACTCGACCAGAGCAAGTTCCGCAAGAACCCCCATGGCATCGAGGCCTGCAAGCTCCAAATCCATGAGAAGGATATCGGGCTTGACCTGACTCACTAGCTCCAGCGCAGCCTTTCCATCGGCTGCCTCACCCACGACTGAGAACTTCTGCTCCGCCGTCAGAAGCGCCTTCATCCCTTCGCGAAACATCGTCTGGCCATCCGCGATCACGACTCGAGCTGTCTTCATCGCAACCGAGGCCGTCCTGGATCCTGTGATTCCTTCAAAGACAGTTGGCATGATCATGGTTTCACCAGTACAGATACGAACTACCTATTCTGGAACCCCAAATGAGGCCACTCAGCGGACAGCATCGACTCGGATTGTCCTGCGGCCCGTCCGCAGCTGCACCAGGGAAGACCTCAGGGACAAGCTCGTAACCGTTCCTCTATCAGCTATCGGCGCAAATCGAAAAACCTGTAGCGTGGTGCTTTTTGCGCCATCAGATTGGAACGAGAAAGTAAGAAATGACGCTATTGATTTAATCTCTCATCTCCGTCTTCCCATGTCAAGCGCCCATCCGCCATAAATAACAGATTTTAAAACTGTCAGCATCTTTTCACTGCATGAAGCTTTTTGTGCAATCAATCATTGCCGCTCACCTTCTCAGATCGCCAATTCGGATACATGCTGCAATTCTGGTCCATATGGGCAGGTGGTTCCAGTGGATGTGGGCACTGAAAACGCTCTGATGTGGGCAGCGATTCCGTTGTGATGTGGGTAGGAATTCCGGGTTTGACCGGAATACAAGCAGGCCAATCCATCCGGCTACGCCTACAGCTCAACAGCATTGTCTGAAAGTCTGTGACGATTGCTTTTCTGCTCAAATCGCAATTTCTCCTGTTTCCCTGGCGGAAATACAGTTATGAATCCGATTTAGAGGAAGCATAATAATAAGCGTACCGATCTTCCTGTTGTTTCACATCGTTCAAAAGCAATCCAATCACTATATCTTCTCCAAATTGCTGTATCGTACTCCGAACCAATTCTTTTGGTGTACGGTTGGCGCGAGTTACCCAGAGACAGGCATCGCAGTGCAGGCGAATCGCAAGCCCATCCGGCACCGAAACAATCGCAGGAACATCTATAATCAACCAATCAAAAACTGCAGCCAGTTCATTTAGAACGCTCGCAAAGCGCTCTGAGTTCAGTAGGTCGATCGGATTGGAAGTTGTCTCTCCTGCGGACAGCACGTAAAGGCCTCCATGCTGCAACCGTCGCACTGCTTTCATCGGCTCCAGGCCATCGCGGAGGCAGTGAAGAAGGCCTGGACCGGATGGAAGGCCGAGTCGTTCACCAACCACTGGCTGGCGAAGATCCGCCTCGACGAGCACAACTCGGGTCTCGCTTCGCTCTGCCAAAGCAAATGCCAGATTGATCGCGGATGTGCTCTTCCCTTCCCCAGGCATAGCACTTGCCACCATCACGCGCCGGATTTTCTTGCGGCTCCAGAGAGACGTCAGGTAGACGCGCACGAGACGATAGCGATCTGCGGCAAGACTGTCCGGTTCAGAGTGCAGAACTATCCTGGATTCGGGCTGAGTTTCTACCGCAACTTCCACAATGGCATTGGGCGATTGATAGCCGCCTTGCCCGAGTTGGTTCTGCATCGGGCTCGGATTGCTCGGAGATGATTTAGCACCACGTTGAAGATATTCCAAGATGCTGTCCAAGAAGCGATTCCTTTCTGCTACTCAATATCACAATTAACGCATCGAATGTAAGCAGACCGTTGACGGCGTCAATGTCGACGCAGAACCAGTATCTCCGCCGCTGTAACCAGAAGGGTGAGTACGACCGCCATCACCCATTCAATTCGTCGTGTATTGCGGCGTGCCCGCATATCTTTCGGAGTATCAAGCGGAGGAACTCCGACGACCATAGGTATCGAAAGATATGTCCTGACTTCGCTCTCGGTATGAAAGGAGCGATCGCGGCTATCGACTAGGAATGCAAGCGCAAGTCCAAGAAACAACCCTCCGGCAAGCCCCCCCCGCAGCAATCTTCATGCGG
>JAJZDO010000986.1 GCA_021805955.1 Acidobacteriota bacterium | reverse complement strand
GCAAGACGGGGACACGATCCAGACCCAGGAGGGAACACCGCATCCGGTCTTGCGCAATTATCAGAATCGCCAGATTGAAGCCCTATTTCAGCCGCTCGGTTCATGCCGTTTTTTGCTCGCCAAAGACAATACGCGCGAAGTCATCGTCAGCCGTTCCTAAGGCTGGGCCGCTCCCAATGGTCTGCAGTATTGGCTTGCTTTCTACCGTCCGCGGGTGGCCGTTTGTCGTCTGGTCGATTCTGCGTGGACCGGGGAAGAGGATACAACTCCATCCGGCTAAAAAGGGTCGATTGCTCCGGCCGAGGAATTCCTTCCGCCGAGCTTCGGCCCCATCCATACTTGTTTCTTACTGCGCATACCGTCTCCGACATGTGTCTGCGGTAGGCTGAACCGGCAAAAGCATGGTCCCGAAAGCGCTCGCGATAGGATGTGAGCAACTCCGGAAAGTTGTCGGCAACGAATTTCTCAAACACCGACTTGGAGCATGGTTTGAGAAACAGCGGTTCTGCGTGAAAAAAACAGGCGTCGGCCTTTTCCTCTCAGACAAAGTCCGTAACGTCCGGCGAAGCGGAATCGGCCTGCTGCATCCAATTAGAGAGCAGTTTCAGCAAAAATCAAAATGCAGGGGGAAGTTCAATATGGCCCATTTTCACGGGATGACATTGCAATGGCTGGGTCATTCCACCTTTCACGTTCAAACCGCGCAGGACACATCCATCCTCATCGATCCATGGATCGCTTCGAATCCTTCCTGCCCAAAGAACTGGAAGTCGCCTGGGAAGGTCGATCTTGTCCTTTGTACCCACGGACACAGCGACCACATAGGAGACGCGCTTGCAGTGGAGCATGACTGTCATCCCACTTTCGTCGCAATCTATGAGTTGGCAGCATGGCTTTCCGCGAAGGGCGTAAAGAACACCGTAGGTATGAACATTGGCGGCTCCCATCGGTTTCAGGATGTTCTCATTTCCATGGTGGAAGCTCGGCATTCGTCCGGTATTGAAGAAAACGGCGCCTTTATCTACGCGGGCGAGCCGGCAGGGTATGTTCTGCAAATCGTAGGCGAGCCTACGATCTACCACTCCGGCGATACTGCATTGTTCAGCGATACGAAATTGATCCGGGAATTGTACGCGCCGGAAATCGCCTGTCTGCCGATCGGAGACCATTTCACCATGGATCCCCGCGCGGCGGCCATGGCGGCAACCTTTCTAGGCTGCAGGAAAATAATTCCGATGCATTACACGACCTTTCCTGCATTGATAGGCAGACCTGACGGCTTACGACAAAAGCTGGAAGGCACGAATGTTGATGTAGTGGAATTGAAGCCTGGAGAGAGGCTGCAATAGTTCAATGAACGATAGTCGAACAGGCGATTGGACAGTGCCGGTTGGAACGCAGCCAGGGAATGGAGTGCCAATCCACAAACTCTTCACGATAAGCGTAGAGACAACAAAGGGTGGCAGGAACCACCCCTTTTGTTTCATGCAGCAGGAAACAATGAAAGCTATTTTGAGCTTTGCTGTTTGGAGGATCCCTGGGCCTTCTTGCGTTCTGCCCAGCGCTTGCGCATCGCGTCCGCAATCCGCTTGCGCCCTTCGGCGGAGAGGCGGCGTTTGCGATGTACTGGCTTGGCAGTATGAGTTGCACTCGGCTTATGTGCAACAGTGGCAACCTTGGGGCGTCCTGGACCGCGCTTGGATCCACTACCGGCAAGCACGGCGCGTGCTTCCTGAAGCCTTGCAATCTCCGCATCGATGACTTGTATTACCTGATCGAAATCCACATTTCCTCCTGGAGTTATCTAACTCATCCAACCATATCAACTCTGCGGAGCAAACTCATAGCTTCACAGAGAAACCTGACTCTATAACAATACATAAGGAATGGACGCAGGCGCAACTAATTGGCCTGGGACCGAGCGAGATGAAACGCCATAGATTCGGGTGGGGCCATCAAGCTGGCTTATCGGGGCGGTTTGCACTGGCACTTAGAGCCGGCTCGTCCGACTTCGGTCCTGACGCCGCGATGCCCAGATCGCTGAGAGTGACCTGCTTACCGGTTTCGACGGAATCATGCAGTTTTTGCAGTATCATCTGCTGGTCGATTCTGTACTCTTCGGCGAGCCGGTCTAATGCATAAGTCACAATATCGCTGTGGTGCAATTCCTGCATGGATGGGTCGCGGCGAAACTTAAGCCAGAGCTGGTGGACTAACTCGATGTCCTGGGGCTGCAAGGCCGGCGCATGGGGGCCGATGTGGAAAGACTTCGCCACGCCATCCGGCATTACTACATAGAAAGTGAATTGACGCTTCGGTTCCGGCAGGGCCTCCCAGGCCTGACCGGCGTGAAAGGCCTGTTCCTCCGCAGTCATGCGTGTAGACAATCCACCGACCACCGTGGCAGCTTCCAGGGAGTTGGCCGTCTGCACCAATGCTGCAAAGGGATCGCCGGCAGGAACGACAAGCAGGGAAATATGGCGTCCAAAACTTTCAGCTACGGAGACTGCCTTTGTAAATACCATCTGCTCGTGCTCGGTAAAAGCCTGTTGCGATGCGTCGATGTACTCCGGCCCGCCCGCTCCCATCACGCGAGCTGTCAACACAACGACATCCTGGCTTTCTTCCGAACTGCGGGACAGCGCCCAGCGAAGGGCGCCGCTCGATGCGGGGTCGCGCATCGTAACCACAACGCAACCGGGGCGAATGCTCAAACTTTCGCGGCTGATCGTATCGTCGTTTTCAAGCTGGAAGTGTTCTTTCATCTGCCGCGCCGTGGCAGCGTGGCGGCGTACATTGTCTTTCTCCGACAAGGTAAAAATTAAGTAGAAGGTGGCGGCAAAGATAACGCCGCTGATGGTTGCGACCTCTTTGGTGAGCAAATTGACGATCGCCGTACTGAATAAAACTAGAAAGACGGAGAACAGTCCGATCGGTAGTTCGGTTTTGCCTATGCGCAGATTGATCGGTACTTTCCAGCCGCGTTCTCCGTGATACCGATACCGCAGCACCAGCATGGCCAGGCCATTGAAAGTGAAGCTCCAGATGACCCCGAACGCGTAGGCTTCGCCGATGGTAATGATGTTGCCGCGACTTAGAATGATGGTGGCCAATTGCAGGCCGGTAACTAAATTGATGATGCGCGACGGTGTACCGAACTTCTTTTGCGGCTTGCGAAACCAGTCGTGTAGCACGCCGTCTTCCGCCACCCTCATCAATACGCCAGTCGAACCGATAATGGAGGTGTTGATGCCTCCTGAAAGAATGAGAAAGCCCACGATCACCACGAAGATGCGGAAGGCAACCCGTAGCGCGAGCGGCCCCACCATATACATGGCGATACCGGCAATCAGGTTGTTCCCATAGACGGAAACGCGGACATTGTCCGGAATCAGCATGACGGCGAGCAGGGAAGCTCCGCCGGTAAAAATCAAGCTGTACAGGGCAATCACGATCGCTGCGCGCTTCAGGTTCTTGAGCTTGGGATGTTGGATCTCGCGGTTGACCTGGGCGAGCGTTTCTTCTCCGCTCATCGCCAGCACCGTGTGGCCAAAGGCCATTAAAATTCCAAAAAGCCCGAAGGACTTGAGAAGGCTCGTGTGCTTTAAGAAACCGAAAGACTCGGTGGTAAAGGTAAAGTCGGAGGGGATGGGTGCGGGCGGCAGGTGCGCGCCTTTATAAACTACGGAAAATGTCCCCCATGCCATCATGATCAAAACCATGACGGTCGTCACCTTCATGACATCCAGCGCCTTGTGGCTGGAGTGCTCAATGCCCTTGACATTGAGCCACCAGAAATAGATGGTGACGATGACTGCGAAGGCGGCGGATGTGCTGTTCACCGGCAACTGCATCGCGGCGCCGTGCAGCATTGCCCAGCCGGGCAGCAGCCTGTGGTTCGCGCACAGCGCGAGCAACTCGTTGAGCAGGCCGACAATGTATTGACCGGCTGAAACTCCAGACACCGGCCCGGTCAGCACATAATCGAACATCAGCGCGGATACGCTGACCTTTGCGAATGTACCGCCCAGCCCCTCCTTTACGATGCGATAGACGCCGCCGCGCGTGAACATGGAGCAGCTTTCCACGTAGACGGCGCGCACCGCGAACGAGAAAAGCATCACCGCGAGCACGATCCACGGCGCGGACTTGCCGAAGTCCTGCTCTGCGATACCGACCGCATAAAATGCCGACGATGCCAGATCGTTCAGCACGATCGCGGCCGCGCTCCAGAATGAAATGAAAGTCAGCATCACGGTGGATGCGACGACGAGACGTACTCGATTGGGTTGCGGCGCGGAAACTGTTTGTTCGTGCATGACTTATGGAGTTAATTCGAAACGCGCTCGCTGCCTGGAAAAGGCACGGAAGCTTGCATGGGTATAAAACTTCCAAGCATGAGTGTAGGTGCGTGGAAGCGGCCAGTCAATGGAACACGCGGGACTGTGCGGCAATCCCACGCTGGCCAAACGCCACGCCAAGCGAACGCATCAGTCGCTTCTGCTGAACAGTTCATGCATGTCTTCCACAAAGCTGATGACAATTACAAAGACTGACCCGACACCGCCAATCAGAAACATGGAGACGAGAACGCGTTCGACAATTTTGAGCATGAGGCCCATACACGAAGTGTACTGCGGAGTCCCTCGGTTGCATACAAAACGATGGATCGAGAAACCTGCGCACGCGCCGGGATGTTAGACTTCACCCGATGCGCGCAGGATCGAAGCTGAGTTGGGTGCTGGCGGCGGAAAGCGGAGTCATCCTGGTGCTGCCATTCCCCGTGGCCGGCCCTTTGCCGCATTGGCGGGCAGAGTTGGCATACGTGGCGCTGATACCTTTGCTCATCGCGCTGCTGGCCCGCAGGCGCGGCTGTGGTTGGCCGCGGGTGGCATGGAACACGCTGGTCGGCTATTTTTGCGGGGTCCTTTGGTATGCGGGAACATGCTACTGGATCCAGTCCACCATGCACTTGTACGGCAACCTGTCCTCGTTTGTCGCCAGCATCATGCTTTTCCTGTTTTGCCTTTTTCTGGCGTTTTATTTTGCGCTCTTCGCCTTCCTGCTTACCTTGGCCCAGCGCGCAACCGGAAGTATTGCATGGACTTTGTCGACTGCGCCGTTTCTATGGGTCGCCATGGAACTGGCCTGCGCGCGCATCACGAGTTTTCCCTGGAACCAGCTCGGCTACTCGCAAATCGACAATCTTCTGCTGACGCGTCTGGCACCGTGGACTGGGACCTATGGAATCTCGTTCTTTGTCGTCGCCATCAATTGCGCCATCGCCAGTTTCTTCTTGTTGAAAAGCTGGCGCGCCCGCCTGGGTCCACCGGTTGTGGCTGCTTTATTCATCGTGCTGATGCATCCTGGATTTTCCCGCAAAGTCCCGCAGGAGCCGACTTCAGAGAACGCAATGTTGCTGCAGCCCAACTTGAATGTCGGCGCGGAAAATTACTGGACGGGAGCAATTTTCGACCTGCAGATGCAGCACTTCGCCGCGTTGAGCGAGAACGCGTGCAACGCTTATTTCGCCGGCCTGCCGACCCCGCGCACGCCCATCGTTCACCCTGAATGCGGGCCGCCGAAGCCGCGCATCCAGTTGATTTTGTGGCCCGAATCGCCTGCGCCGTTGATCGATGCCGATCCTCGCTTTCGACATTGGGTGTCCGCGCTTGCCGAAGATGCACATGCGGCAACGATCGTCGGCGATGCCGCCGTGGAGCAAAACGCCGGGGAGAGTAAGGGCGCCGTGTACAACTCCGCCGCCTTCATCGCGCCGGACGGCGCATTTGTCGGACGCTACGACAAGATGCATCTGGTGCCGTTTGGCGAGCATGTGCCGTTTCCGAAATTGCTCTCATTCGCGGGTTCTCTGACCGCTGAGGTTGGCCAAATGGCGCCCGGCAAGCGCCGCACCGTATTTGCCGCCGACGGACACAGTTACGGATCGTTCATTTGCTATGAAGCTATCTTTGCCGATGAGGTGCGGCAGTTTACCAGGCTGGGCGCGGACGTGCTGGTGAACATATCCGACGATGGCTGGTACGGCGACACCAGCGCTCCGTGGCAGCACCTGAATATGGCGCGGATGCGGGCCATCGAAAACCATCGCTGGCTCTTGCGCGACACCA
>JAJZDO010000818.1 GCA_021805955.1 Acidobacteriota bacterium | reverse complement strand
CATTCACTTTTTGTTGGCCCACGGTCGCGACAAACAAGGTCGATGGATCTATCGCGCCGATCGGCATGGTCGCGAGATCGAAGGCGCAACCAGCATCTACACGGACTGTTTCGTCGTCTACGGTTTCAGCGAATACTATCGCGCCGTCCGTGATGAGCATGTGCTTGCTGTCGCGCGCGAAACATTGGAACGTGTGTGTCGGCGCATCGAGGAACCAGATTTTCAGGAGACCGCGCCGTATCCGCTGCCGCTGGGATGGAAAAATCATGGCATCCCGATGATCATGACGGAGACGGTGAACGAGTTTATCCAGACTACCGGCGACGTGAGTCTTGAACCGCTGCTCGACGACTATGTCTCGCGCATCATGGACCACTTCGTTCGTCCTGATAGAAAAATCCTGCTGGAGTTTCTAACGACTAGCTATCAGGAACTACCTCCGACCGCCGGGACATTTGTTATGCCCGGCCATGCCATCGAGTCGATGTGGTTTGTGCTGCACGTGGCGCGCCGACGCGGAAATCCTGATCTAATCCGCCGCGCCTCTGAAGTCGTTCGCTGGCATCTTGAACTCGGCTGGGATCCGGAATACGGTGGTATCTATTTATCGCGGGATATCGAAGGCCACCCACCGTATCTTCCTCATACTGACAAAAAACTCTGGTGGCCGCATGTCGAAGCGCTTTATGCCACGCTGCTGGCACACGAACTCACTGGGGAACCGTGGTGCATGGAATGGTACCGCCGAGTCGCCGATTGGGCTTGGTCGCACTTCCCGTCTCCAGAAGGCGGAGATTGGGTTCAGCGCCTCACTCGCGAAGGAAAGCCAACCACGGAGGTCATCGCGCTTCCAGTGAAGGATCCGTTCCACCTGCCACGAGCCGCCATGCTAATCATGCAGTTGATGGAACCGGCGCGATGAGGTCCCTATGAAATCCAGATCGATTACCGGCCGCGATCCATCCAGCGGGACCGTGCTCGAAGTCATCGTCCAAAACGCCCGTATCAAGGCAATTATGCCCAGCACTGTCGAGGAGGCGCCGTGGTTATCGCCCGGTTTCATCGACTTGCAGGTGAACGGCTATCTTGGCAGCGATGTAAATGCGGACGACGTCGATCCCGACGCGATTCTCTCGTTGACGCGCAAAATGCTCGCGCTCGGAGTCACGACATTTCTTCCCACCATCATCACCGCATCGGAGGAGAAAATCATTCGCGCGCTGCGTGCGGTTGCGGAGGCGAGGCGCGCCAGTTCGCTTGTCGCGCGTGCAGTTCCGTTTGTGCATGTCGAGGGGCCTTTCATCTCGCCCAACGATGGTCCTCGCGGGGCCCATGCGCTCGAACATGTTCGCCCCGCAAATTTGGCCGAGTTTGAACGCTGGCAGGCTGCCTGCGGCGATCTTGTCGGCATGGTCACGGTTTCACCCCACAACGACGATGCTCTTGGATTTATTTCCGCGCTTGCCAGGAAAAACGTAATCGTCGCAATCGGCCACAGCCACGCAACGCCGGCTCAGATTCATGCCGCCGCCGATGCTGGCGCTTCCCTCTCCACCCACCTTGGCAATGGACTCGGCAGTCCGCTTCCTCGCCATCCCAATCTTCTCTGGGCACAGCTTGCCGAAGATCGCCTGGCCGCAACCTTCATCGCCGACGGTCATCATCTGCCGACGGATACATTAAAGTCCATGTTGCGCGCCAAGGGAATCAGCCGCAGCATTCTCGTCTCCGATGCCGTGGCACTGGGTGGCATGCCAGTCGGCGTGTATCAGGCAGGCGTGGGCGGCGCGGTGGAGGTGACCAGCGACGGCCGCGTGATCGGCGCATCCGGCGGCGGCTTTCTTGCCGGCGCCTATCGTCCGCTGACGGACGACATTGCGCATGCCGCAACCATCGATGGCGTCTCCCTCGGCGGCGCCATTCAAATGGCGACGCAGAATCCCGGCCGCTTCGTTGGGCAGAACGGTACCCTGCACATCGGCGCGGAAGCCAACCTTGTTCTGTTCGACTGGTCGCCACAGCGACCCACCGCGAACGCACTGGAGATACAAACCGTGTTCCTTGCAGGCTCAGAAGTCGAACAGTGCACGTAAGTAGTCCTCACGTATTGCAGGCTTGCTCTTGAATCGGGAATAGGAATTCATGCACATTGCGGCGTCTGTTCTGGCTTTTGGCATTGCGTGCGCGATAATCTCGGGAATCATGAATGGCATCTTCACCTTGCCCATGAGATATCTCGGCCAGTGGCCGTGGGAAAATGTGTGGGCAATCGTCATGTTGGTCCCATGTGTCATCATGCCCATCGTCATCGTGCTATGGACGGTGCCTGGATTCACCCGCGTTCTGCAAGCCGCGCCGCCGCACGCCGTTCTATTTGCATGTCTCTTCGGCTTCGCATGGGGATTTGGCGCCATCATGTTCGGCCAGGGCGTCTCCGCCATTGGCATTTCCATGGGCAACACGCTGGCGCTCGCCATCAGCGCATCCTTCGGATCTGTGCTTCCCATCCTGGTGCTCGCACCCGAACGCATGTTTCGGGCTCAGGGTAGCGCCATCATCGCCGGAACGCTGATTGGCATTGTGGGTATCGCCTGCTTCGGTTACGCTGGCTTCCTTAGAGAGAAAAGTCAACAAGGAAACACCCGGCAGATACGTGGCGATATGGTGGGACACGCGCGACCCTTTTCCATCGGGCTGTTGCTTTGCATGGGATCGGGCCTGCTCTCCGCCGTCTTCAATATCGGCTACAGCCTGGGTCAACCGATCCGGGAAACCGCCGTTCGCGCGGGACACACAACATTCGCCGGGACCAATTTGATTTGGCTGCTGATGCTGACGTGCGGTTCCGTGCCCAGTCTTTGCTTCTGCGGATTTCTGATGGCGAAGCATGGCACCTGGCGGCGATATGCGGCCGCAGGCTCAGCCCGTCTCTACGCATTAACAATTGCTATGGGCTTAATCTGGGGCGGCCACACCTATCTGTATGGCTTCGCCTCGCCGAAACTCGGCAAGCTCGGCCCATCGATCGGATGGCCGCTCACCTTGATGGCTGGCCTGATTACTGTGAATGCCTGCGGATTTCTTGCCGGCGAATGGAAGCTCACCCGCCTGCGTGATCGTCGATGGATGGCGCTCGGTCTGGCGGTCACGCTGGCCGCCATTGCCGTGCTCGGTTGGTCCAGCATGCTCGGTTGACTCCGGCAAAGCCGGCCAACACCATTACTGAGCCGCCCATCCGCCATCGATCGGAAGCGATGCGCCAGTGATGCTCGACGCCGCAGGGGAACATAGAAAAAGCGCCAGCGCTGCAATGCCCTCCATTGTTGTGAACTGTTCGGAGGGCTGCTTTTCGCGGACCAAGTCCCGCGCGGTTGTTGAGAAATATTTATCTGTCATTTTCCTTCAGAAGACCGTCAGATGAGCTTTGTCCCGGGCGGAGAATCTACGTGCGTTCCTTTGGGCAAAGCCTTCTTCCATGGGCGGTAGATGTAGAGACCAATTAGCAAGATATGAACGCCGATGTAGGTCACGTACATTCCCAATAGCAGCAAAGCGCCTTGGCTTGTGAATTCCATGCCGATCACCAACAACAGGCCCAGAACAAATGTAATGACTCCCAATACACGCAGTGCTCTTCTTTCTCGCGGGTGATCCCGCAAGTGGGAAGCAAGGCGCAGGTCCCAGCCTCCCCAAATCAAACCTTGCAGCCCGGCGAGTACGGCCAGCAACTGTACCGAACCAAATGGACTGACCCAGAGAAAAAGTCCAATGCTCATCGCCAGCGCTGCAAAGAAAAGATAGAAGCGCAATTCCCGTCGATGGCCGCGATGCAGCGCCAATCCTCCGATGGCATCGATGACGCCGATCAGCAGCAGACCCGCCGCTGTCAGCAGCACAGCTACGACGCAGCCGGTCGCCTCAAACAAGATGTTCGTCATCGTGGATCGCACCCAAAATAGCGCGAGACCAAGAGCAACCATCAAAATCCCTTGCGTCACCAAAACCGCGGTGTGGACTTTCGCTTCCCTGACCATACGCACCCCCCTATATCGGCTTACCTACCCGCGATGATACAGTCCATCACTCTTTAATGTAATTACCGGACACGTGCCGAGCGTAAGATAGGGACGACACATTCGCAGCATTTCCAATCCAGATAACGATGAAGAAATTCTTCATGCTTGGCCTACGATTGCTCGGGATGGCGGTAGTTGCGTGGATATGCGCTGCAATCCTGAAGAATGGAGCGGCCTTTGCGGAGATCAGTGGGCACGTCTGGGTTCTTCCTGCGTCCGTGGCAGTAACTGTGCCACTTCTGTACTGGGCTTATCGTGTCATTTGGAGACCCATTCAACCGGGTAGCAGTCCCAGCACGAGAGAAAAACTGGTTCTCCTCATTCTGCTTGTTGCGATGATTCTTGCCCCAACTTATCAAGGTATTCTCAACGGAAAAATCCTTATGCAGCAACTTTCGAAGAAATATCCCGCACACTACCTATCCAGCGGGTCTACTGCAGGGTTCCCCAGCTACATAGCATTGAGGTCGGACATAGGGGGAACCGAATTGCAGTTTGGCATCCTGGAATTTGCGCCCTTGTTTGTCTTTTTGCTTTATATAACACTGGAGCGAGCAAGGGCAGCGCGATTGAGGAAATCCGCACAAAATACGCCGGTCGAATGACATCTAAAGGAACTCTACGCCGGAACCGATGCAACCGTGACCTTCGCTCTCGAAAGCGAGCCAAAAGTCGGCCAGTGTCCCGGAATCTCATCGAGCAGGAGCAGTCCCGATAGGGATCTAGCGTTTCACGTTACCTCATGCACGCGTAGTGACCTCCCCAAGGACGGCTTCGTCTCTGCGCTTGAGTAGCAATCTCAGAATAGGCGATTGAAAGTGCCGCTTGACCGTGATGGCGTAGAAGTCCTCGAATAGTTGTGGGACGACGCAATACTCAACGAGAACGCCAGTCCTAAGTTCATCCTGCACGACGACAGTCGGAACGAGGGCAATTGCATCTGTGTCGCGCGCGAGGAGGCGCAACATTGCCATATCGTCTACTTCGGCGAGCACACGGTACGTGACACGGTGTTGCTCACACAGAAGATCGAATCCGGCACGGATTTCGCTTTCGAGACTTGGCAGCACAATCGGGTAGATGCTGAGGTCATCTGGGAATGCGAATCGCCTCCTGGTGCGGCGGGGCTTTCCAACCAAGCTTACAGGTTGCCTGGCAATCCGATGCGACTGCCATGGGTTCTGCGCATCACGGTGAACTCTGCGGTTCGAAAGAACTAGGTCGAGGCTGTGAACGCTCATGCGAGTTAAAAGGTCTGACAGTGTTCCCGACTGCAGGACAATTTCAATGTCGTTGAGTTTAAGGAGCGGCCGCACAAAGTTTTCCTGGAAGTTGCGGGAGAGCGTAGCAACGGCCCCGATGCGCACGGTCTGGCGTTTGCGAAACTCTCCGTCCCTCATCAACGCATAGAGTTCGTTTCCAGCGACAAAGATAGTTTCAGCATAGGTCAAGGCAAGCCGCCCCGCTTCGGTGAGCTTGAGAGTTCTACCTTCGCGCAGGAACAATACCTGACCTAAATCCTCTTCCAATGCTTTGATCTGTGACGAAAGCGCCGACTGCGAAACATGCAACTGCGTTGCGGTCCGTGTCAGGTTCCCGTCTTTGGCAACGGCCCAGAAGTAGTGCAGGTGGTGATAGTTCAGTCTCACGGACCACAGTTCTCCTATACAGAACGTTTCCATCTAAACAATGTATTTTACAGAAGTCAAATGATGTCCCAGAGTCATAAGAGCGAAAGGATGTCTGTAATGACCGACCTTCAGCAGCTGTGGCCGCACTGGAACGCCAGCGTTCTTTGCATTCCCATGATGCTGTACATTCTGGGGAGCGTCTGCGGTCAACTCGCCTCCTTGAAGAAAGTTTCTATCTACACAGCATTGCGCATAGTCCGCATTGCCAGCCTCACATCGCTGCTCTTCGCACTTGTTTGCTGCTCCATTGCGGTTCTGCATGCAACATCTCTCGTTCGAGCTCCGCGAATCGACTCTCTGGCCCGGTTCGACGTTTGGCATTTGAGCTTCCGCTTCGACCTGGTCGAGTCGCTCATGCTGTTGC
>JAJZDO010000198.1 GCA_021805955.1 Acidobacteriota bacterium | reverse complement strand
CGGCACCAGTCAACGGAAACTACTCGGCAAATCGCTTGGGAGACGACGTGTTGGCAGTGATTGACGCGCTCAAGCTCAAACAACCTGTACTCGTCGGGCACTCCATTGCCGGGGAAGAGTTGAGCTTCATCGGAAGCCGCTATCCGGATAAGGTCGCAGGACTGATCTACCTCGATGCGGGCTATTCCTATGCATATTACAACGCTTCGCGGGGAGACCTGTTCATCGACTCAGTGGAACTAAAGAAAAAACTGGATCAACTGATGTCCGGAGCGGGACCGCGCGAAATCAAGCCCCTGGTTCAGGAACTTTTGCAAACAAATCTTCCGCAATTTGAGAAAGACCTCCATACACTCCAGAAGCAACTCCAATCGCTTCCCGAGCCAAAGCCGGGAACGTCTTCATCGAAGCCGCCGCAGATGCCACCGATTGGTCTGGCAATCCTCAGAGGTCAGGAGAAGTACACCCAAATCAAATGCCCGGTCCTCGCCATCTTTGCCGATCCTCATAATTTTGGCTCCATGTTCAAGAATGATCCCGCCGCCCGCGCAGCAGCAGAGGCCATGGATCGTGACCGCACAACCGCGCAGGAGAAGGCATTCCAGGCTGGCATACCATCCGCTCATGTAATCCTATTGCCAGATGCCAATCATTTCGTCTTCAAATCGAACGAGGCGGATGTATTTCGCGACATGAATGCTTTCCTGGCCGCGCTGCCATGAAAAATCGCTCCACGGATTAAAGCGTCTTTGACGGACAAGCAACGCAATGCGGGGCCTTTGCTGTTGTCATTTGTCTTTAGAGCAATTTCCCGGCATCCTATTGATGAACTGGCATTTTGGACGCGAATCAATTTTGAAACGAGGAAAATAAAACATGAGATTGAGCTTGATTGTGCCCGTAGTATGTGTGGCATTGACAACATCCGCGCTACATGCGGCGCAGGGAAACCCCGGGGCCAGCAGCCCTGCCGCCAAGACGGCGACCCAGCCGCCCAGTCGGCAGTCTTCTCATCTGGCGCTTCGCCTCCTCGATCAAGTCGAGCGAGCAAAGCAATCTCTGGCAGCAAACCAAACCCAAACGGCTGTGCAGCATATTAACCAGGCGTTGACGTATCGCGATCAACTCGCCGCCCGGCCGCATGCAACCGGCGGACCCGTGATTGTGCCGTTATATTGGGAATTTGACGACACGTCCGTGCTTGGACGGGCCCTGGCTGCCCGCAAAGATGGCAAGCCCCAGCCAGCGAAGTCGGCTCCCATCACGGTGGATGCAGCAGGAATGCAATACACATTTGTCGGCCTCGATCTGAACAAAGTACGAAGCCGCTTGGACGCCGCGAAATCCGCTTTGAGCAGCAACGATCCGCAAGCCGCTGCCACCTCGCTCAGTCGTATCGGGGATGAACTCGTCGTCATGAAGGTTCAGGCCGAGTACCCGCTTCTTGCCGCCCGCGAAAATCTCGGTTTAGCCGAGATCGCGATCATGAACGGACGGTATACCGAGGCGGCAGCCGCTCTTAAGGAAGCCTCCGTCACCCTGGACCAGTATGCCAGCGGCCACTCTGCGCATCGCCCGTTCGAAGCAAAAAGCCTGAGCAAGAGAATTGATTCTCTTTCCCATACAATCACCCAGAACCATACCGGAGCTGCCAGCAAGATCGATGGATGGTGGAACGAAGTCAATGGCTGGTTCACACATCCAATTACGGATTAATCCGTGGCGACTCAAGACTGTACTGCACCAGCAAAAGCCTTGCAGAAATGCGGGGCTTTTGTATTCCTACCCGCGATACGCGTGGGGAAACAATTCCTTCCGCTGCGCTCACCAAATGAAAGTCCGCCCGTCTCTTCCTCATATCTATATCTGCAAGGGCCAAAAAATTCCCGATCGATCTTCCACCGGTAGCCATCCCATAGCGGTAGTTTCGTTTGTTGCTCGAAAAGATATACAAATAGAGAAGCAAAAAAATCAGGAGATCGAATGAATTTTAGTCGGCATAAGTATGCGATCTTGCTTCTGTTCGCAATGGGCCTTTTCGACGCCACCGCCATTCTCGCGCAGCAGTCCAGTTCCTCCACCGTGCAAGCGTCCACGCCCGCCACGCCTGCCCCCGTCGTGACAACTCCTTTGAGGAAGTGGTTCATCGAAGGAGCGGGAGGCATTTCCTTTGGACCCGGCCTGGCCAATGGGAAAATGATCCACTCCACCTACACGGGTACCGGAGGCGGCGGCATTCGTCTGACGCGGCGGATTGAAATCCCCGGCGAACTGAGCTTTTACCGCAGCGGTCTTCCCTCTTGGGTACTGCAGACCGCGCAGCAACCGGGCGGCCACTACACGATCTTGACCTATTCCGTCGATCCGACGTTCTACTTCATTCGCGGACCCCGCTTCGGCTTCTTTGCCGTCGGCGGAGGCGGATATTCCCATGTCGCCACAACCTTCGACAAGCCCATCGGCTCCACGATCAATTGCACCATCTATTCCGGCCTGGGATATACCAACTTCACCAACTTCTGCAACGGGACCATTACCGGCTCTTCCTACTCCAGCAATCAAGCAATGTATAACTTCGGCATTGGCATGGAAGGCCGCCTCTACCCGAACCATCGGGAAATTCTGTTCGCGCAGGGTCGGTATATCCACATGATGACGCCCGCGAACCAGCTTCCCGGTCCCGGCTTCGCCCTGGTTTCCATCACTGCTGGCCTCCGTTGGTAGCGCGCTGGTCGCTTCTCGGACGTCCAGCCCCGCAGACGTTGGCTGCAATGGAGACCGCGCCTGCTACGCTGTCTGCATGGCCCTCGTCGAAGTTGACAACCTCGTCAAGACTTACCCCGTGCGCGGCAGCCGCCAGCCCCGCCGCGTCGTCGACGATGTCAGCTTTCGCATCGAACGCGGCCAGACGCTTGGCATCGTCGGCGAGTCGGGATCCGGAAAAAGTACGGTGGCGCGCCTTCTGCTGCGATTGATCGCGCCCGACTCCGGCGCCATTCGCCTCGACGGCCACAATCTCTTGACGGTCTCCGCCTTTGAACTGCGCCAGATGCGTCGGCGCATGCAGATTGTCTTTCAGGACCCCTATGCGGCACTCAACCCGCGCATGCGCGTCGAAGAAATCGTCGGCGAGCCGTTGGTCATCTACCAGCAGGAATTGAGACGGGTGCCCCAGGTCTCGAATCTGAGACCTGGGATTCTCCGTGCGCGCAATCGCTCCACCATGGCCCGGCAAGCTCAAATCCTGGAAGCGCTCACCATGGCCGGCCTCGATCGCTCGGCGCTTCCCCGCTACCCACATGAGTTTTCTGGAGGCCAGCGCCAGCGCATCAATCTTGCCCGCGCCTTGATTTTGCGCCCCGAGCTGCTGGTACTCGATGAGCCGACCTCGGCGCTTGACGTCAGCGTGTCCGCGCAGATCACCCACCTGCTGCGCCAGTTGCAGCGTGAACTACACCTCACCTACGTCTTCATCACCCACTCCATGCCGTTGGCGCGCTACATGGCAGACCAGATTCTTGTCATGCGCCAAGGCCGCATTATCGAGCAGGGCGGCTGGCAGCAGATCTGCGAGCATCCGCAGTCGGAATATACACAGGCGTTGCTGGCGGCCACGCTGGAGTTGCCTGCAACCGCATCCTGACGCAGTTGTTGCCGCGTTTCGCAGCCGCGCCTCGCGCCCCATGTTTCATTTATGTCACCAGAGGAGGAAGCTCCGTCGGGCAATGCCGGTCTCGACCTCATTCTGTGATATTTTTAAGCGGGTGGCAACGCGCCACTCCACCAACCGGAGGAACAAAAATTGGGCAAAACGATGGTCCCGAAACGTCTATTTTTTACCAAGGGCGTCGGGAAGCATAAGGAACGTCTCACGTCATTCGAGCTGGCACTTCGTGATGCCGGAATCGCCGCACAAAATCTCGTGCGTGTCTCGTCAATCTTTCCCCCACAGGCAAAACTCATTCCCCGCAAAGAAGGATTGAAGTTCCTTTATCCCGGTGAGGTTGTGTTTGCTGTCGTCGCTGAAAATTCATCCCGCGAACCGCATCGACTGATCGCTTCCAGCATTGGCGTGGCCATTCCTTCAGACAGGAATATGTATGGATACCTCAGCGAACATCACAGCTTCGGCGAAACCGAAGACCAGGCCGGCGATTATGCGGAAGAACTGGCTGCCGAAATGCTGGCCACCACGCTGAATGTGGATTTCGATCCGGACAAAAGCTGGGACGAGAAGAAGGAGACGTATCGCATCTCCAACAAAATTGTTCGCACGGCCAACGTCACGCAGTCCGCTGTGGGAGATAAGCGCGGCCTGTGGACCACGACGATTGCCGCGGCGATTTTGATTTTCGAATAACGCAATCCACCGCATACTAGGTATGGATGAAGGGCCTTGCCGCAGGCGGGTCCTTCACATCGTGCGCCAGGAAATCGTTCTCCATGCCGAATACTCAAAACAATTTTCGCGTTGCACTGGTGCAGATGTCCTGCTCCGCCGATCCGGACGCCAACCTCGACAAGGCGGCCGACCGCGTTCGCGAGGCCGCGCGCGCCGGCGCCCACGTCGTTTGCCTGCCGGAACTGTTTCAGACGCAATATTTCTGCCAGCGGGAAGATCACGCGCTCTTCGATCTCGCCGAAACCATCCCCGGCCCTTCTACGGAAAAGTTGTCCCGCATCGCACGCGAAGAGCATGTCGCCGTTGTCGCTTCGCTGTTTGAGCGGCGCGCAGCCGGCATCTACCACAACACCGCCGCCGTTCTAGAGGACGATGGCTCGCTCGCCGGAACTTATCGCAAAATGCATATTCCGGATGATCCTCTCTACTACGAAAAGTTTTATTTCACTCCCGGCGATCTCGGCTTTCGCAATTTCCCGCTGCACGCGGGAAACGTTGGCGTGCTGGTCTGCTGGGACCAGTGGTATCCGGAAGGAGCCCGCATCACCGCGCTCAAGGGGGCGAATGTTCTTTTCTATCCCACCGCAATTGGCTGGCACCCCGCGGAGAAAGCCGAGTACGGCGACGCCCAATACAGCGCCTGGCAGACCATCCAGCGTTCCCACGCCATTGCCAATGGACTTTACGTCGCCGCCGTCAACCGCGTCGGTCACGAGCATGGCGACGTTCGCGGCAACCGCGTCGAGGGCCCAGGCCTGGAATTCTGGGGCGGATCGTTTCTCGCCGATCCCTTTGGCCGCGTGATCCTTCAGGCCGCGCACGACAACGAAGATATTCTCATCGGCGAAATCGATCTGCACCTGATTGAAGAGACACGCCGCAACTGGCCCTTTCTGCGCGACCGCCGCATCGACGCCTACCAGCCCATCACCGAACGCTTTCTGGATAAGTAGCCTTCCATGAGCGCTCCTCGCACATCCGTCGACACTGGCAAGGCAACTCCCCGCTCCCTCGGTCTGCACATGCCTGCCGAGTGGGAGCCGCACGCCGCCACCTGGATCGCCTGGCCGCACAATGCTGAAGACTGGCCGGGAAAATTCCAGCCGATTCCCTGGGTGTATGGCGAGATCGTGCGCCATCTCGCCAGCGTCGAACATGTTCACGTTCTGATGAATGAGCCGGCAGCGGAGAAACGCGCGCGCAATTTACTGACCCGTTGCGGCGCGGATCTGAACAATATCGCCTTCCATCTTCAGCCAACCGACCGCGTATGGCTGCGCGACTCCGGCCCCATCTTTCTCACTCCGGCTGCCGCCAAAACCGCCGCGCCGCCGCTCGCGCTCACCAACTGGAAATTCAACGCGTGGGCCAAGTACGACAACTGGCACAATGATGATCGAATTCCGGCGCATGTCGCCAAACTGCTATCGGTGCCAGCATGGACGCCAGAAATCACCCTCGCCGGCGGTCAGCGCCATCGTGTCGTTTTGGAAGGCGGCAGCATCGACGTCAACGGCGCCGGCGCGCTGCTCACAACCGAGGAATGCCTGCTGAGCAATGTACAAGCGCGCAACCCCAACCTCACTCGCGAGCAACTGGAACAGTGCTTCCACAACTACCTCGGCATCGACCAGGTGATCTGGTTGAATCGGGGCATCGCCGGCGACGACACCCATGGCCACGTCGACGACATCGCCCGCTTCGTCGATTCCAAAACCATCGTGGCCGCCGTCG
>JAJZDO010000448.1 GCA_021805955.1 Acidobacteriota bacterium | reverse complement strand
AATAACGACGTGCCTCCGTCGGAGATGAAGGGCAGCGTGATCCCTTTGGTGGGAACCAGCGCCAGCACGACGCTGATATTGAAAAATGCCTGGATGATGATGGTGGCGGTGATGCCGAACGCGAGGAAGCGGGCGAACGGATCGGTCGAGAGCAGGGCGGCGCGCAGACCGCGATAGGCCAGCATGAGAAACAGGGCGACGACACAGATGGTGCCAATCAATCCCAACTCTTCGGCAACGTTGGCGAAGATGAAGTCGGTCTGCGGCTCCGGGAGATAGAAGAGCTTCTGCCGGCCTTCCATCAAGCCGACGCCATGGATGCCGCCGGCGCCGACAGCGATGAGCGATTGCAGAATATGGAAGCCGGTACCGCGCGGGTCTTTCTCCGGATCGAGAAACGCAATCATACGGGCGCGACGCCAGGCCACGTGAAACAGCATGTAATAGAGCACGGGGGAGGCAGCCAGCACGGCGAAGGCAAGGTAGCGGATGCGCGCTCCGGCGAGATAGAGCATCAGGGTGGTGACGATGGCGCAGACCAGGGCGGTGCCCAGATCGGGCTCTTTCAAAATGAGAGCGATGAAGACAAGGCTGGGCACGGCCGCCGGAAGCAGCGCGCGGCGCCAGTCATCCAACTGGTCGACGCGATTCTGCAGAAACCACGCGAGAAACAAGACCAGAGCGGGCTTGGCGATTTCGGAGGGTTGAAAACTCAAAGGGCCGAAACGAAGCCAGCGATGCGTATGGTGCGAGTCGTGCATGAGAAAGGTGGCCAGCAGCAGCAAAGTGGTGACGGCGACACAGGGAAAAATCACCGAAGGGCTGTTGTAGCGCCGATAGTTGACACGGGTGAGGACGACCATGACGAACAGGCCGAGCAGCGCCCAGGCCGACTGCTTGAGGACAAAGGAATAGGGAGAGCCGTAGCGCTCCTTGGCCATGACCGCGGAAGCGGAAAAAACCATGACCAGACCAAAGAGAACGAGCAGCAACGTGATGATGAACAGCCACTTATCTATGCCGACACGTTTTGCCATGCTTCCACACCTTGCCGCGCGAGCACATATTGTTTGAAGCACTGTCCGCGATGTTCGTAATTCTGAAATTGATCGAAGCTGGAACAGGCCGGGGCGAGCAGGACGATTTCTCCGGACTTCGCCTGGGCGGCGGCCTGGTCGACGGCGCGCTCGAGAGTTTGACAGGAAACGATGCGGGCCGCACCGCCAATCTGCCGCTCAATTTTTTCCGCCGCCGCTCCGATGGTGTAGACCGCGCGAACTCTTTCTTTGAGCAGCGGCTCGAGCAAGGTGTAGTCGGAGTTTTTGTCTTTGCCGCCGAGGATGAGGTGAATTCCGCCGGGAAAAGCGGCAATGGCCTTCATGGTCGCATCGACATTGGTGGCCTTGGAATCGTTGTAATACTCCACGCCGCGGACGCGAGCGACAAACTCAAGACGGTGTTCGACGGCACGGAACGCGGCGACGGCTTTGCGGATGACATCGTTGGAAATTCCCGCCAATTTTGCGGCGCACACGGCAGCCAGAACATTTTCGACGTTGTGCTCACCTTTGAGCGGAATTTCGCTCAAAGGCAGGACCGGCTCGGCGGAGGACTGTTCGGTTGCGCGCCAGACAACGGCATCCTGATATACGAAACTGCCCTGCCGGACGGAACGCCGCGCACTGAACCAGAAGACCTGCGATTTGGCGCGAGCCGCCATCTGTTGCGTCTCCGCGTTATCCGCGTTCAACACCAGAAAATCTTTGGCGGTCTGATTGGCGAAGATGCGCTCTTTCGCAGCGACATAATTTTTCATGCTGCCGTGGCGATCCAGATGGTCCGGCGTGATGTTCAGCATGACGGCAATGTTGGGGTGAAATTCGACGATGGTTTCCAACTGGAAGCTGGAGACTTCGAGCACGCTCCAACCGTTTTCGACACTTTGCGGTACGAGAGAAATGACGGGCAGGCCGATGTTGCCGCCGATCTGAGTTGGCTGGCCGCTGGCGCGAAAGATTTCGCCGCAGAGTGCGGTTGTTGTGGTCTTGCCGTTCGATCCGGTGATGGCGAGGATTTTGCCGCGCAGGAAACGGGCCGCGAGTTCCAGTTCGCCGATGACCGGCGTGCCAAATCCACGCGCCTGCGCCAGCTCGGGAGTATCGAGCGGAACACCGGGGCTGACGACGATCCAGTCCTGGCGGCGGAAGGTGAGCAGGCCATGGCCGCCGGCTTCCACCATGACTCCCACGTCGAGCAGCGCGGGCAATTCGTTGGCCAGGGCTTCGACGCTGCGCACGTCGGAGACGGTGACCTGCGCGCCCTGTTCGCGCAGGAACATGGCGGAAGCGAGGCCGGATTTGCCCAGCCCGACCACGAGAATTTTCTTGTGCTTCAGTTCCATCATCGACTCAATCTCCGCCGCGATTCGATTGTCCCATGTTTCGGGGGTTCGTTTCCCACATATCCACACAGCGTGAGAGCGGGCTGCTTCAGCGCAATTTCAACGTAGTCAAGGCAAACAGGGCAAATACCAGGGCAACGATCCAGAAGCGGACAATCACTTTGGACTCCGACCATCCCATGAGTTCAAAGTGATGATGAATGGGAGCCATTTTGAAGATGCGCTTTTTCCGCAGTTTATAACTTCCCACCTGCAGCATGACGCTGAGCGCCTCCAGAACGAACACACCGCCGATAAACGGCAGCAGGAGTTCCTGCTTGATGATGACGGCCACGGTGCCGATGGCGCCGCCGAGGGCGAGCGATCCCACATCGCCCATGAAGACTTCCGCCGGATGGGCGTTATACCAGAGGAAGCCGATGCTGGCGCCCACCATCGAGCCGCAGAAGATGGTCAATTCTGAAACCATGGGCATGCGCTGGAGGCCAAGGTAGTCCGCGAACACCACATTGCCGCTGACATAGGTGAGCGCGGCCAGCGCGCCCGCGGCGATGATGGCGCAGCCGATGGCCAAGCCATCCAGTCCGTCGGTGAGGTTGACGGCGTTGCTGGAGCCGACCAGCACGATGACGGTAAACAGGACAAACAGAACAAATGCCAGCGGTCCCAGGTGCGGCACATGGCGAATGGAATGGAGCACCAGGTCGGGACGAAAGCGCTTGAAGAAGGGTACCATCAGGCGGGTGGAGTATTCGCCCTTGCGGCGCAGCAGGAGGAGAAAGATGGCGATCAATGCGGCAATGCCGATCTGGGCGGTGAACTTGACACGGGCCGTCAGGCCGAGGTTGCGCTTGTGGATGACTTTCAGGTAGTCGTCGGCAAATCCAATGCCGCCAAAGCCTACAAGCGCGAGGACGGCCAGCCAGACCAGGGGATTCGACAGATCGCTCCACAGCAGGGTGGGAACCAGAATGGCGACGCAAATGAGCAGGCCGCCCATGGTTGGGGTTCCAGCCTTCTTCTGGTGATCTTTGGGGCCGTCCTCGCGAATGAACTGGCCGATCTGAAACTCGCGCAACTTCTCAATCAGGACCGGGCCGATCAACAGGCCGATGAGCAGCGCGGTGAGAGTGGCAAACGCGGTTCGGATCGTCAGGTAGCGGAAGACGCGGAATGCGTGGATGTACACGAACAACTTCTGATAGAGAAGCCAGTAGAGCAAATGACCTCCGCGCTGCCTGGATTGCTGGACGTGCATTCTACGAGCGCTTTTCTGAGGCTATAGTAATCGCTGGCGCGACTCCAGCGGAGAGGGGAGAAGAAAGAATGTGCGGGTTGGTTCCACTCTAGGCAATGCGGGAAGTTTCGGCGCGGGTTGCTGGGACGATTTTTCGTGATGCGGGCCCAAATTTCATCCCACCCTAGCTTCGCCAGGATGGGGGACCCGGCTACAATACGGTTGGGGAGAATGACAATGACAGATGGACATGAAAGCGGAACTGGGATCGATGACGCTTCGCGGCGGACGTTCTTAAAAGGGAGCGCGGCAATTGCCGGGGCAACTGTTGCCAGCTCCGTACTGCATCCAGCGTTGGCTCAAGAGAGAACGCAGAAGAGACCGAACATTGTTTTCTTTTATACGGAGGGGCAGCGGGCGGACGCTCTGAGCTTTACGGGCAATACCCTTCTGAAGACCCCGAATATGGACCGCATTGCGCGCGAGGGAGTGTTTTTCAACAATTCATTTTGTACGAATGCGTTGTGCGCTCCGGCCCGCGCCGTCACGCTGACGGGGCTTTATTCCCATACCTCGGGAGCCTATGACAACAAAACCATGTCTCCACTGCCGGCGGACATCCCCATCTTTACCGACCTGCTCCATCAAGCGGGATACGACGTGGCGATGGTCGGAAAAGCGCACTCGCCGAATGGGGTGCGCGAACGCTATTGGGATTACTATTGTGCGTTCAATGCCCCAGCTACAAACTATTATGCGCCGCGATTCTATGAAGGGCGCAAGGGAGCGATGGGCAATGAGAAGACCAACAGAGGGGCCTTCCGGAACGATTTCCCCGATAATCAGGCGCTGGACTGGACCGGTGAATATGCGGATGATTTCTTTACCGACCGCGCCCTGGACTGGCTAAAGGAAGAGCGCGACCGTCCGTTTTGCCTGTTGCTATGGCATCAGACGCCACATGCGCCGTTCTTTCGTCCGCGCCGTTACCTGGACATGTATAACGGCGTGCCGATTCCAACACCCGCAACCTTTGACGACGACAAGAAGGGGTATCCGGGCAAGCCCAGGGCATTTGCCGATGCGCAAAACAAAATTGGAACAATTCAGACAGGAGACTGCGCGCGTTCCCTGGAAGAACTGGTGAAGGACTACTATGCCGGGCTTACGTCGGTGGACGACAACATCGGCCGCGTGATGAGTTACCTGGAATCCTCGAATCAGCTCGACGATACGGTCGTGCTGCAGAGTTCCGATCATGGATATTTTCTAGGCGAATGGCGCTGTTACGATAAGCGCTTCATGCATGAACCCTCCCTTCGCACGCCGACGATGATCCGCTATCCGAAGAGATTTCAAGCCGGAACCAAGGTGGATGAGATGATCCTGAATCTCGACTTCGCTCCGACTCTGCTCGAACTGGCGGACGTTCCGGTGCCGGAGGCGATGCAGGGCAAGAGCCTGGTGAAACTTGCGCAAAAGAAGGAGACCGCGTGGCGCAAGGACTGGCTCTATGAATACTTCGAATACCCCGGCGCGGAACAGGTACGTCCGAATCGCGGGGTCCGCACAACACGCTACAAATACATCCACTACTATCTCGACCCTCAGGAATATGAGCTCTACGACCTCGAGAGCGACCCGGGCGAATTGAACAATCTATCTGGCAACCCGGCACACGCCGACATTCAGAGGCAGCTTGCCGCGCGGCTGGAGGTTCTCCGGCAGGAAACGGGAGATAAAACCAGGAATGCTGTTGTTTAGCGGTTCTCCTATTGGTGTAGAGAGAAAAACACTTGAATTGTCGTTCTGAACGGAGGTCGCCGCGCCGATCGCAGCTGAAGTTTTCGTGATGCGATTGATGTTTCATCCCACCCTAGCTTCGCTAGGATGGGGCACGCCGATTCCGACCGGTGAAACGCGCCTGTCCTAAATCTCGCGCGGACGACAGGCAATTTCTGCTAAAGTGAGAAGCAGGCTGTAGCCTGATCTAGCCGCCAATTTCGAAGCAAGGAGTCACGGATGAAAGTGCTCAAGTCTGCCATCCCGTCTACTGCTGCTGTTGCAATGGCCATGGTCTTGCTGCCCGTCGTTGGGCACGCGCAGTCGTCCAACCCGGTCACCACCGCCTTGAAGTCTTCGCTGGAGCGCTCCTCGCGCAACATGGTAGCGGCGGCGGAGAAAATGCCCGCCGAGAAATACAGCTTCAAACCCTCCGCCGGTTCGCGGACGTTTGGCGAAATCGTGCTGCACATCGCCAACTCGAATCGGGGTGCCTGCCATTGGCTGACGGGCGCGGCCGAGGCGCCCAAAACGAATCTGACCCCCGAGGCGCCAAAGGAGCAGTTGATCGCTTCGCTCAAGAGTTCTTTCGACTACTGCAGTCAGGCGTTGGACAACTTTAACGATTCCAAACTTGGCGAGCAGGTTCCCTTCTACGGGGGCCGCACGGTCTCCGCCGCAGCCTCGGTCCTCGCGCTCAGCGACGACTGGGCCGATCACTACAG
>JAJZDO010000365.1 GCA_021805955.1 Acidobacteriota bacterium | reverse complement strand
GATTGCCCTGCAGACGGTTTTTTATGCACAACTTCGATCGGTTGAAGAGCCCCTACTCGAATACAGAATTCATGCAAATCAACAGATTGGCATCAAAAACTCTACGCATTTCCTCCCGCCGACTCTGAGGGAACGGCTGGAGAAGGGAAAACGCGAGGAGCCAGGAAATCAACTGGCACATGCCCATGAGCTGAATCAGCTGGCGCAATGGATGTCCGCAAGAGAGGACGCTCGAAGCGAGGCTGCCCTGCTCGCTGTCCGGCGAACGAGTCGTTTCTACGCGGATCGAGCAGGTCCGTATACGAGTCGCTTGGCGCATTTAGCCAGCATCCTGCGAAATACTGCCAACTACCATCGCTACGAAGACGGATGGAGATGCCTGGTACGAGACATCGTTCTCGTATTTATTTAACCCAATGAGGAAGCTTCTGGCATGAGTGTAAATACGGAGACGCAGGGAGTAAGTACAAAGCTCGTTGCATTTCACCTGCCGCAGTTCTACCCCACCCCATACAACGACGAGTGGTGGGGAAAGGGTTTTACGGAGTGGACCAACGTTACCAAGGCACGCCCTCGTTTTCGCGGGCACTATCAGCCGCATTTGCCGGCGGATTTGGGTTTCTACGACCTTCGCCTGCCTGAGGCGAGAGAAGCCCAGGCCGCGCTTGCCTCCCAATACGGCATTTACGGTTTTTGCTATTACCACTATTGGTTCAACGGAAAGAGGGTGCTCGAGCGCCCAGTCGACGAAATTTTGAGGCTAGGAACTCCGAACTTTCCATTCTGCCTCTGCTGGGCCAATGACAATTGGACAAGGGCGTGGGACGGAGCAAACAAACAGGTGCTTCTACAGCAAGCCTATAGCGACGAAGATGATTTGAACCACATCCGCTGGCTCGCGCATGTCTTTAATGATCCAAGGTACATACGAGTACAGGGTAAGCCACTGTTTCTGATATATCGGTCACAGCATCTTCCGAGTCCCCAAAAAACCACGGACAGATGGCGCGAGGAAGCTCGCAGGCTGGGCATCGGTGAACTGCATCTGTGTCGAGTTGAAAACAACTACGACGACGACACACCGACTGACCCGAGGAGTCTTGGTTTCGACGCGGCGGTCGAGTTTCAGCCAAAAGTTCGTTTACTTCGCCATCGTTTACCGCAACGGGCAATGCAGCGGTTCTTTCCCCATGCTACGAATCACCGCTTCCATCCCTACAGCGAACTTGTGAGTCATGCTCTGTCTGCGCCAGCTGTTACGTATCCGAGGTATCCGGGTGTCTGCCCCAGTTGGGATAACTCAGCGCGCCTGAAACGCAAAGCCTGGGCACTCACGAACTCCTCTCCGGATCAATATGAGAGATGGCTGCGAGAAGTGATCAGACGCGCGCAGATTCAGCAGGGTAACGATAAAATTGTCTTCATCAACGCCTGGAATGAATGGGCAGAAGGCTGCCATCTCGAGCCATGCCAAAAATGGGGCCGACAATACCTGGAAGCAACGTACAAGGCGCTGCATCCAAGCACCTAACACGGAGACTCCCGGCTGATGATCAAATCGCGTGACCTGAGAAGAATCTTTACAACAACAAAATACCTAGTCCAGGCGAATGGGGTAGGTGGAGTCATGTCAGCGATCCACCAGCGAGCCGTTCTCAAGCGGCAGTTATTCCCCTTCCGGAAAATGGAGTCGGTAAGTTTGGATGGTTGTACCTTCGACACTGGGCGACTCCCGAATTTGCCGATAAAGTTGGCATTACTCAACAAGACGTATGAAGATTTTGAGCGACACGCTGTTCTTCAATACCTTCGGCCAGAAATCCCTGTCATTGAGTTAGGCGGCTGCATTGGGGTCGTCGCGTGCATCACGAATAAGCTGCTACGCAATCCAGCAGAACACGTGGTAGTTGAGGCAAACCCCAAAGTCCTTTCGCACTTGAATGAAAACCGCGCTGCCAATCGCTGCCAGTTCGAGATATTGAATGCTGCAATTGCATATGACCAAAAATCTGTGACGTTTGTCCCGTCGATGGACTTCTGGGGCAGCTCTCTGGAGCAGAAAAATGGTGGTGAGCCGGTAACGGTCGGAACGGTCCAACTCCGGGACATCGTTTCCCAAAGGGGGTTCAAGTCGTTCACCTTAATCTGCGATATCGAGGGATATGAGTACGACTTGGTGCAACATGAGGCCGATATATTACGTCATGCCGACACCATCATGCTTGAAACGCACGCGCGAATAATCGGAGAGCACAAGACGCTGGAAATGCTCAACACGCTAAAGCAGCTAGGCTTTCGGACGGTGAAACAGGACACGTTTGTCTATGTATTGAAACGTTCTGCTGAAATGAACTGATGCGTACAAAGCTGATTGCCTTCCACCTGCCGCAGTTTTACCCCACGCCATACAACGACGAATGGTGGGGAAAAGGGTTCACGGAATGGACCAACGTCACCAAGGCCCGACCGCGATTTCGCGGACACTACCAGCCACATTTGCCAGCGGATTTGGGTTTCTACGATCTTCGCCTGCCTGAGGCGAGAGAAGCCCAGGCTGCGCTTGCCTCTGAATACGGTATCTATGGCTTCTGCTACTACCACTATTGGTTCCATGGAAAGATGCTGCTGGAGCGCCCAGTCGACGAAATTCTCAGGCTGGGAACGCCCCAATTCCCATTTTGTCTCTGCTGGGCCAATGAGAACTGGACCCGAGCCTGGGACGGCCGCGACAAGCAGTTGCTGATTGGACAGGAGTACAGCGACGAAGATGACATGAATCACATCCGTTGGCTGGCCAGGGCGTTTGCCGATCCCCGGTACATACGCGTCGACGGACGACCGCTGTTTTTGGTCTACCGATCTGCCCGTCTCCCCAACCCAAAACGAACGACCGACAGGTGGCGCGAGGAAGCGGCGCGCCTTGGCATCGGTGACTTGTACCTTTGCCACATTGAAAATATCCATGGCGAAGCGCGGGTCGACCCCAAAAGCCTGGGTTTCGATGCGGCGGTCGAGTTTCAGCCGAAACTCAGCCTGCTTCGTCCGCCGCTCATCGCTCGGGTGCGAGGAAAACTCCTCCCAAATAGGCAGAACTTCCAGGTGAATTCCTACGCGGAGTTGGTAAAGAAGTCTCTAGCCGAGCCGCCTGTCCCATACCTTAGATATCCCGGTGTCTGTCCATCGTGGGACAATACGTCACGTCGCCCAAACAGCGGCCTCACGCTAAAAGGCTCAACTCCGGCGTTATATGAACACTGGCTGCACGAAGTTATCAATCGTGCCCCGATGAACTCCGACGGCGACAAGATCGTTTTCATCAACGCATGGAACGAATGGGCTGAGGGCTGCCATCTGGAACCGTGCCAGAAATGGGGCAGAAAATACCTGGAGGCGACAGCGCGTGCCATGCAGGATCAAAGTAGCTAAGGCGAATCATCTGCACGTAGTGCGAGCAAACTGCCGATGCGTATCATGAGATTGAGCAACTTTTTGGTGGCGTCGGCGTCTGCATAGAGGAAGAAATTTCTCCACATGAGGACAGTTTCGTGACAGCGAAGGAATCGAACGGTCATCCCCTGCTTTGGCACAGAATGGCGCGCATGGGCTGCGGCCTGGCGACTGGTGCCGTGCTGTCGGGCGTGGTTGGGCTCGGCATGGCGGCTTGGGCGCAAACCGCGCCACCCCCTCCCTCCGCGCAATCCGCCTCGACAGCCACCGGACAGGGGGCTGACAGCGCCATTGCCGAGGACATCAACGCGAAATTGATGGCGTCCAACACCCTGCGTCCGCTGGATTTAGGCATCTGGGTGCATGACGGCACCGCAACCTTGACCGGCACCGTTCCCACGCAGGAGTTGAAGACCCAGGCCGAGGACATGGTGAAGTCGGTTGCCGGCGTGAAGAACGTGGAGGACAAGATCGCAATTGGGAACGTACCTGCCGCCGCGCCCGGTTTCCATGGCGGCCAGAATGGCAGGCAGCCGGGCAATCAGCAGGTTCCACCGCCACCGCCTCCAGGCTACGGGCAGAACCAGAATGCGCCCTCGCCACAGTCCCCTCAGTCCCCACAATCGCCTCCGCCCGTCTACGATTCGCAGGGCCGTCCGGTCATGGTGACCGTGGCAAACGGAACGCCGATGTACGTGATCATGATGCAGACCATCGACAGCCACCACACGGAAATCGGCACTCCATTTAGCGGCATTCTGGTAAAGGACATTATTCTTCAGAACGGAGCCATCGCGATTCCTCGCGGCGCGCAAGTGCTGGGGACGGTGATCGATGCGCGCGGCCCCGGCCACATCAAGGGGCGTCCGCAACTGGCGCTGCAATTGACCGGCCTCAATGTCGCCAACACGCATTATCAACTCAGCAGCTACGTCTGGGCGCGCGGCGGGCCAGGAAAAGGCGGCCAATCGGCGGCAAACATCGGCGGCGGCGCGACCATGGGGGCACTTGTCGGCGGGGCCTTCGGCGGCGGGCCGGCGGCGTTGCTGGGCGGCTTGCTCGGCGGCCTGGGCGGCGCGGGAATTTCGTCCCTGTCCTCCGGTCCGCGCATCATCATTCCTTCGGAATCGGTGCTTACGTTTTATCTGAACGCTCCTTTGACGGTCCGCGAACCCACCTCGGGCGTGATTCGCATGCTCGGTTCGCAGGTCCCTCCCGCTGCGTACGGCCGCAGGCCGCGCGGCTATTACGCTCCGGGCTATCCGCCCCCGCCCGGCCCAATCGCGCCTCCGCTCTATGGGCCTCCGGGAGGCTACCCGTATTGATCGAGTTTCGTGAGGTGCTGTTCCGCGCGGCCCACGTACGTCTGGGACCGCAGTCCATTTATACTGAAAGCACTACGTCCCTTGCGAAATTTAGGGGCTGAGTCAATCCCGTCCGGGGCGTTGCTCCGGGTGTAAGGTCGTTGCCTGCTCATGATTCGTTTTCTTCAGCAAGACAGCCGCTTGGTCAAGGGCATTTTTATTGCACTCATCTCCATCACTGCCATCTTGATGGTGATCACGCTGGTTCCCGGCATCTTTCAGGACGCTGCCTCCAGCGGCGACACCTATGCAATCGTCCATAGCGACAGCATTTTTGGACGCATGCTCGGTTCCTCGACCGAAGTGCATTTGACCGAGGTGCAGCAGGTCGCACAGCGCATGCAGCAGCAGAATCACTATCCGGATTTTGTATTGCAGTTTCTGATGCAGCGCGCCGGCCAGGCCCTGGTGCAGCGCGCGGTCTTGGTGGAGGAAGCGGGACGGATGGGCTTGACCGTGACCGACACGGATGTACGGAACGAGTTGATGCACGGGCCTTTTGCGCCTGCGCTTTTTCCGGATGGCAAATTCATCGGCGAAGATCGTTACGACGATTTTGTGCAAAACAACTTCAATATGTCTCGTACGGACTTTGAAACGCAATTGAAAGAGGAGATCCTGATCAACCGGCTGGAGGCGTTCATCACCGGTGGATTGACGGTGCCAGACTCTGCAGTTCGCGATGAATACTTGAAGCAGGCGACCAAGGTGAAATTTCAGTATGCCGTGTTGTCGGATGCCGAATTGCGCAAGCAGATCACCCCGTCCGATGCCGAGCTGAAGACTTTCTTTCAGCAGAATGCCGCTCGCTACCGTACTGCGATTCCTGAAACGCGCAAAGTACAGTATGTTGCGTTCGCGCTGAATCAGGTCCCTGGCGGAGTCCCGCAAATTAGCGGCGCCGACGTGCAGCAGTATTACAACGAGCATCACCAGCAGTTCCAGGTCCCGGAAGAAGTGCGGGTGCGGCACATCCTGATCAAAGTTCCATCGAATGCCAACGCGCAGACTGTTGCGGCTGCCAAGGCGAAGGCCGAAGATATTCTGAAGCAGATCAAGGCGGGCGGCAATTTCGCCGAACTTGCGAAGAAGTATTCTGACGATCCGGGCAGCAAAACCCAGGGTGGTGAACTCGGATTCATTCAACACGGAGCCACAGTGCCGGCCTTCGATCAGGCCGCATTTTCGCTGCAGCCGGGTCAGCTATCGCAAGTGATTCGTACCCAATTCGGCTTTCACATTCTGCAGGTGGAAGAAAAACAGCCGGCCCATTTGAAGTCCGTCGATGAGGTCCACGATTTGATTCTGGCGAACCTGACTCAGCAGGCCCAGGCC
>JAJZDO010000943.1 GCA_021805955.1 Acidobacteriota bacterium | reverse complement strand
CGTCGAGGGTGCGCAGGTACGTGTGCAGACCCGCATCTTGAATCGGTGTCAGGTAGGCGCGCTCACCAGACTCATTGTGATGCTCATGCCAGTAGCCGGGCGGGGTGACAAAGGCGGCTCCGGACTTCCAGTCAACGCGCGTGGGATTCTTGATATGGCCGTCGGAGCCTAGTTCCGTGCCGACTAAGGTGTAGCAGCCCGGTTTGGCGTCGATGATCAGATCCAGCGCGACCGATTGATGACGGTGCGGAAGCTGCCGGGTGTTGGGTTCGATCAGGCCGTACATGGCCCACAGAACAGGGGTGACGGTCATGGTCTGCATGCAGTTTGGGTTGCCGAGAATCAGGCTGACGCGGCTTCTCGTCGCCGCCTTAGGATCGTTGGCTGCCTGTTCCAGTGCTTTCGCCAACTCGCTTCGGGTGTAATGTGCCGCGGTGAAACGCGCATGGCTCCGCTGCACACCGAGATACTCGAGAAGCGGCTGATCGTTGACCCAATATAATGCCGATGTCTCTTGACCATGATGCAGTGCCCCGCCTCCGGGGACGGTAAAAAAATCTCCTTGCGACCAGGCAATCTGCCTGTCGCCAATGGTCGACGTGCCTTTTCCACGAATGACATAAAAAAGTTCCGAGGTCGAATTGGCAGACGTCTCGATTCGATCGCCGGCTTCGATGCGAAGAAAGCTGGCGGCAAGCGACGGCGTACTGGCGGGCGCGGCACACTTCAGCGCCTGCGACAGATCCAGCGGGATGATGCGGCTGGGTCCGGTTGCGTAGAGATCGGCGGGAAATTCAGAATAGGGAATCGGGGGGATGCTTCCGGACGCAATCGGGTCGGCCGCCGAACTGTACTCGAACAGCAGAGCAGCTTGCTCCGCGCTGTTTTCGATGGCTGGCCCTGCGGATGTTTTTGTTTCGGGATGGGTGAGCGTACTCATAATTCTCCTTCGCTGCGGCAGATGCACCGCTCCTTTCCATTATAAGAACTGGACAGCGCTCTACAGAAGTTTGGCGGCGGCCTGGGCGAAGTAGGTGACGATGAAGTCGGCGCCGGCGCGGCGGATGGAGATCAAGGACTCCAGCATGGCGCGGTCGCGGTCGAGCCAGCCCCGCTCAAATGCAGCCTGCAGCATGGAGTACTCGCCAGAAACCTGATACGCGCCGAGGGGAACGTCGTAACGGTCGCGTGCTTCACGGATAACGTCGAGATACGGCAGCGCGGGCTTCATCAGGACCATGTCGGCGCCTTCGGACAGATCGAGTTCAATTTCGCGCAACGCTTCGCGGCGATTGGCCCCGTCCATTTGATAGCTGCGACGGTCGCCGAACTGCGGTGCGGAGTCCGCGGCTTCGCGAAATGGCCCGTAGAACGCGGATGCGAATTTGGATGCGTAGGAAAGGATGGGCGTGTCGTGCAATTGCTCGTCGTCGAGAGCTTCCCGAATGGCGGCGACGCGGCCGTCCATCATATCGGAGGGCGCGACAATATCCGCACCGGCACGGGCGAGCGATGCGGCGGTCTTGGCTATCAATTCGACGCTGGAATCATTTTCAATTTCGTACGCACCGCCGGTCGCACTGCGCACGATGCCGCAATGGCCGTGCGACATGTATTCGCACAGGCAAACATCCGCGATGAGCAGGGTGGAATCGAGGGCGCGTTCGCGCTTCATGGCCCGCAGGGCTTGCTGGACGATTCCTTGATCGTCCCACGCACCGGTGGCTTGTTCATCTTTCATCTCCGGTAAGCCAAAGAGCAGAAATCCACCAATGCCGAGTTTGGCCGCTTCGGTTGCGTCCTTGATGGCTTCGTCGATGGACAGATTGAAGACGCCTGGCATGGAGGAGATGGCGCGGCGGACGCCCTCGCCGGGGCAGATGAAGAGAGGGGCAATCAGCGCGGCGGGATGTAGGCGGGTTTCGCGCACCAAGGCCCGCATCGGCTCGGAGCGTCGCAGGCGTCGCATTCGTATCAGAGGAAAATCCATGGTGGGATCGATTTTACCGCGTGGGGATCGAAATCAAGTTGAAGCGGAGGGACGACGGGGTCGATTGCATTGCATCAGATTACTGGCGGCCGAGGGGCAGCGGGCGGGAACGCGTGACGCGCGGCGGAGAGTTGGGCGTAGTTCTGGTCCGCAGATCGTTCGAGCAGGACCCAGAGGGTATAGATCGCCAGGATCGTGCCTAAAAACGGCTTGATCAACGTGAGCACAGCAATGACGATGGCGAAGATGCGGCCCCATGACTGGCGCGTCAGCAAGGCTGTGCCCACGGCCAGCGATAGAGTGGCGCGCGCAAATACAGCGATGGCGATCAAATGCAAAAGCCAGCCGTTTGGATGGAACGGCGCGATCATCCACGCATCGGATCCGCGCATCCAGGTACCACCGCCCAATGCCATGTGAAGAAACGGTAGCACCAGCAGCCAGCGGAGGACTGAATAGACGGCGAAGACCGTCCATAGAATGCCGAGCGTGTGCAGATGCCGGGCGACCCTGGAAACGGAAAGCGGTACCATCCCAGCAACCGCTGCCGTCACAACGCCTGCGATGCCTGTTGGCGCGCCGCATTTCGGGCAATGAGGCTGTCCGCCCACTGCTTGACCACATTGACTGCAATACATGTCCGACCCCCGCTGTTCTGCTGCAATGCATCCAGATTGCATCAAGATACGCCGGTCTCGGCGATTTGGTTCCAATTTTTGTTGCAATTTTCCGGGAGACATCGAATCCCAGGTTCGCGCAGCACCGGACGATTGGAAAGCGCGCAAGATGGGCCGTGATGCGGGTCACCGATTTTCCCTTGTTAGGCAGTGGACAAGACAATCAGTTCCAGGCGTCGCCGTAGGCGGCCAACTGCGCGCGTAGCGGAATTGTGTCCTGCTTGCCATCGCCAAGCAGCATGCCTTGACTGGCGCCACGCTGGGATTCAAGAACTGGTTCGGCATTCTGGGTGGCCAGAGAAACCGACTGCATCGGCAGATCCATCCGAGCCTGGTGGACCTGGCGGCGTTCATGCTGCCTACCCTGACCATGATCGACGCTATCGCGTGCTGCTGCACAATGGCCCGACAGGCGGCAATCTGGAAGATGTCGCGTTGAAGAAGACCCTGGTTGCGGGGACCGATCCGGTGGCCATGGATGCCTACGTCGCCAAAGCCTACTGGAACCTGGAGAGCGCTCCGCTGCCGTATTTGAAGCTCGCCGAGCAACGCGGGCTGGGACGAGTGGACTTTGCGCAGGTCCGCACCAAATTCAGCCAGGCTTGACCCAGAAACTCTTATAGCCAGGGCCATCCGCGGGCGGCTTCCTCTCGTTGGATAAGCCATAGCATCCGCCCGTTCCACGTTTTTTCTGTTGACACGTGTACGTCAGAGCGGCGAATATCCTCCCGGGTGGGTGTGCGACGCATCACATTCGACCTGTAAAATCCAGTGGTACACTTCGTTGTCCCTTCAGAAGCATCACATTTATCTATCTGGCTAAACGCTTGCAGCAGTAATCGGCTCAGTCGTACTATAGGAGGATTTCGTGACTGTAATTGCATGGGTGTGGTTTGTTTTCGTCGTGAGCGTGCTGTCGCTCTTTGCGGCGTGGCTGTTTGCGCGTCATGTCCTGTCTGCCGACACCGGCACACCTGCCATGCAGCAAATCCGACGAGCGAACCCGGGAGGGCGTATGAAAACCAGTTTCCTTTCGTCGCGATTGGGGAGATTCGCCAGTGTGATCACCGCACTCATCCTGCTCGGGAAAAGTGCAGCTTTTGCAGAACCTGTGGCGCCAGTTGGAGGCGAAGCCAATCTGAAGCTCCCAGATCTAACTCAGGTCCGATTTCTTGGGCAGCCGGGCATCAACGGCCACAGCCTGCTGATGTATGGGCCTCTATTTTGCTTTTTGGGAATGCTCTTCGGCTTCATCATGTACGTCCACCTGAAGGGACTGCCGGTGCATCGATCGATGTCGGAAGTGTCCCAGTTGATCTGGGAGACGTGCAAGACCTATCTGATCAACCAGGGCAAATTTCTGCTGCTTCTCTGGTCCTTCATCGCGGTCGTCATCCTGGCGTATTTCGCTGTGTTGCTCCACTTCAGCGCCCTGAAAGTGATCATCATCCTTGGGTTTAGCGTGCTGGGAATGGCGGGCAGCTACTTTGTGGCCTGGTTTGGTATCCGGGTGAATACGCTGGCGAATTCGCGCGCCGCCTATGCTTCGCTGGGCGGTAATCCGTATCGCGCATTCAGTGTTCCGCTGAAGGCGGGCATGAGTATCGGCATGATGCTGATCTCCATCGAGCTGCTGCTGATGTTCAGCATTATTCTCTTCGTTCCAGGGGATTATGCGGGGCCGTGTTTCATCGGCTTTGCGATCGGCGAATCGCTGGGCGCTGCGGTACTTCGTCTGGCAGGCGGCATTTTCACCAAAATTGCCGACATCGGCGCCGACCTGATGAAAATCGTCTTCCACGTCAAAGAGGACGATGCCCGCAACCCCGGCGTGATTGCCGACTGCACGGGAGACAACGCCGGCGATTCGGTCGGTCCCACTGCCGACGGCTTTGAGACCTATGGCGTAGTCCAGGTTGCCCTGATCGCATTCATCATTCTGGGCGCGAAGAACGCTATCTCCGGAGTGCAATTGCTGGTCTGGCTCTTTGCGGTTCGCGTAGCCATGCTGGTGGCCGCAGTTGCGGGCTATTACATCAACGGCATCATCTCCAAAGCGCGGTACAGCAAAGCGGCCGAAATGAACTTTGAGGCACCGCTCACCTCGCTCGTCTGGATCACTTCGGTCGTGACGATTGCCGTAACCTATCCCGTCACCTGGCTGCTGCTGTCTCAGTTGGGCGGGGACCCCACGCTGTGGTGGAAACTGGCGACGATCACTTCCTGCGGGACAGTGGCAGGCGCTCTGATTCCTGAGCTTGTCAAAGTGTTCACTTCAACCACCGCTCGTCACGTGAAAGAGGTGGTCGCGTCGGCAAGGGAAGGTGGAGCAGCTCTCGGTATCCTGTCCGGATTTGTCTCCGGGAGTTTTTCCGCCTACTACCTGGGATTGGCGGTCATCATTTTAATGGCCCTTGGCTACGGGGTCAGCACTCTGGGATTCGATAACGTGATTCTGGCTGCGCCGATGTTCGCCTTTGGCCTGGTTGCGTTCGGTTTCCTCGGCATGGGACCGGTAACGATCGCGGTCGATTCTTTTGGACCGGTGACGGACAACGCTCAATCGATCTATGAGCTGTCGTTGATTGAGACCGAGCCCGGTGTGCGTGAAGAAGTGAAAAAGCAATACGGCGTGGAAGTGGATTTTGAGCGCGCCAAAAAGATGCTGGAAGCAGCGGATGGCGCGGGCAATACTTTCAAAGCCAGCGCCAAGCCGGTGTTGATAGGCACGGCGGTTGTGGGCGCCACTACCCTGATCTTCGCCACCATTATGGCGCTGACCAACTCGCTCACCACAAACGTCGACAAACTCTCGCTGCTCCATGCTCCCTTTTTGCTGGGCCTGGTGACAGGCGGTGCCGTGATCAACTGGTTCGTCGGCGCCTCCACCCAGGCGGTGACCACAGGGGCGTACCGTGCGGTGGAGTTCATCAAGAGAAATATCCACATTGAAGGAGCCGCGAAAGCTTCCACTGAAGACAGCAAGAAGGTGGTGGCCATTTGTACCCGCTACGCGCAAAGCGGGATGTTGACCATCTTCATCTCGTTGTTTTTTGCCGCATTGGCTTTTGCCTTCCTGGATCCGTTCTTCTTCATCGGCTATCTGGTGTCGATTGCCATCTTCGGGCTCTACTCAGCCATCTTTCTGGCGAACGCAGGGGGAGCCTGGGATAACGCCAAAAAGATCGTCGAAGTCGACTTGCACGAAAAAGGAACGGCGCTGCATGAGGCGACGGTCGTGGGCGATCTGGTGGGTGATCCATTCAAGGACACAGCCGCGGTGGCTCTCAATCCGGTCATCAAGTTCACTACACTCTTTGGCTTGCTGGCTGTCGAGCTAGCGGTTCAACTGTCGGCCACCAACCCGGTGTTGACCCACGTGCTTGCAGCGGTATTCTTTCTCATATCGTTCTATTTCGTGCACCGCTCGTTTTACGGAATGCGCATCGGGAGCGACTAGAGGGATTTACAGATACTGCT
>JAJZDO010000708.1 GCA_021805955.1 Acidobacteriota bacterium | reverse complement strand
GGGCGCTGTCTGCTTACGTAGATCTTTGTCTGCGCTTCAATCGAAACGATTCTTGCGGATGCGGAGGCTGGAATGGCAACACCTTGGGTCTAGGTTTGCCATAGTGTAGCAAGACCGCATTGGACGCAGGAGTGATCCCCGCAATCCAGGCCCAATTCATGCCGCCATCCACTCGCTTCAATACCGGCCTAAGCAACAGCTTTCGTGCGATTGTAATTCTGCTGCTCAGATAGTCCGGATTCCAGCGCGATGGGCATGAGTTCTACTGTCGGCTGATTCACAATTTCCCACGGATACAACAGCCGCATTTTATCCAGGGAGTATGGGAATTGCCGTCCACAATCCAGACATACCTTGTAGCTGTGAGCCTGTAGCGTGAACGGACGTGTTAGATGGCCATGACTGCAGCCAAAAAACATTTCATAAAAGAAATCGTAGATTGCCTGTAACCAAGACGTCATTCTCATGTCGCAAGCAGCACTACGAAATTCTGTAGATGCCTGCGCCTCCATCCATGCGGGCCTTTGGGCTACAAGTGGCCGCTATGGAGAGTAGATGCAAGTTGAATGCCAGCGGACCAGTTCCGGCATCGATACGACAGAAGATCGCCGGCGAGCTTCTTGTTAAGTTATTGATTCAATGCGCAGGAGGCTCGATCCGAATTAATCGTTGGACGCGATAGAAATCACCACTTTGCCAAAGTGGCGGCCTTGTTCCAGGGTGCGATAGGCATCTACCGCGTCCAAAAATGGAAATGTTTTTCCCACTACGGGTTTCAGTTGGGAACATTCCATGGCCCTGTGCATCGCCTCCATCATTGTCCGGGATCCGACATAAATACCGATCAGCCGAATCTGACGCATCAGTATCGGGATGACCGAGAGCTTCGCCTCCGTCCCGGAAAGTACACCGATCTGTGCGATGGTTCCACCCGCGCGCACCGCCTGCATCGATTCCGCAAGCGTTCCCGGGCCGCCTACCTCAACGACTAAGTCCGCCCCTTCACCACCGGTTTCCTTCTTGACCCACGCGGACCATTCAGGATTCTGTTTGTAGTTGCAACCTTGGTCGAGGCCGATGTCTTTCGCACTTTGCAACTTCTCATCGCTGCTGGATGTGCCCAGCACGCGAGCGCCCGCCAACTTGGCGAACTGCAGCGCGAAAATGGAAACTCCGCCAGTCCCTTGAATCACAACTGTGTCGCCGGGTTGGACCGAGGCCGCATGAAACAGTGCATTCCATGCCGTCAGCGCAGCGCAGGGCAGCGTCGAGGCTTCTTCATAACTCAGATGGGCAGGGAAGGGAACCACGCCATCCTCCGGCAGCACGACATACTCGGCGAGCATCCCATCCACGTCGCCTCCCAGCGCGCCACGCGATTTTGCCGGCGAAGGGCCGCCATCCTGCCAGTGCTGCAAAAAAAGTCCGACGACGCGATCTCCTGGCTTGAAGCGCGTCACTCCATCTCCAACCGCAACCACCTCGCCCGCTCCATCGGAGAGAGGAATCCGAGGCATCGCCAGATTCGGATTGTAGTGCCCGCGGACCAGCATAAGATCGCGGTAATTGAGCGCTGTCGCGTGAACACGAATCAGCACTGCACCCGGCCCTGGCGTGGGTTTGGGGAGTTCTACGGGCCGCAGATGTTCCAGCCCGAATTGTGAAATTTGAAATGCTCGCATGGGACGCTCCTTGGATTCTGCTCGTTCTTCCGCACTCTCTATTCAAGCAGACGCGGCGTTTCTTCGTGTGATTCAAGCTCCAATCCGCTACTCTGTATATATGGCGCGAGGGTGGGAAAGTAAATCGGTCGAAGAACAAGTGGAAGAGCGGGCGGAACAACGCGAAGAGGCTGCGAAAGCAGCCTCAAAACATGTAGTGAGGGCTGCTGGTGCGGAGCAGGCGCGAGCACGTCAGATTCTGGAGTTGAAAAGAGAAAGAATTTTGTCGGAAAAGACCAGTCATCCAGTGCGGCGCTCGGCGCTGCAATCCGCGTTGAGTACGATTGAGGCGGAACTGCAAGCCCTGCGATAAAAATCGGCGTCTCGACGACGCCCCTAGGTGGGACGCCGGTTGAACATCACCGAATCCGCCTGATCCACAGTGGTGAGCATCACCTCTGCAATGTTGACATGGGCAGGCCGCGTGGTCGCCCACACGACCGCGTCCGCGACATCCTCCGGCCGCAGCGGCGTCAATCCCTGATAGACCTTGGCCGCGCGCGCTTCATCCCCACGAAAACGAACTTTGCTGAAATCAGTTTCTACCATCCCTGGATCGATTGTCGTCACGCGTACAGGAGTTCCCAGCAGATCTTGCCGCAACCCCTCCGTGATGCGCCCCTCTGCTGCTTTGGTGCCGCAATAGACTGCACCCTTGGGATAGGACCAGTGCCCGGCGGTAGACCCAATGTTGACGACGTGACCCACGCCGCGCCGCACCATCCCTGGCAACACCGCACGGGTGACGTACAGCAGTCCCTTCACATTGGTGTCGATCATTTCATCCCAGTCCTCCACGTGGCCTTCATAGAGTTTGTCCAGTCCTCGGCTGAGTCCAGCATTGTTCACTAGAATCTCGATGGCCTGCCAGGATTCGGGCAGCGCTTCGACGGCAGCTTGCACCTGGGGATAATCGCGCACGTCGAGCGCCACGGTATGCACGTCCGCAGCCCCCGCTGCTTTCAGGCCGGCGGTCATCTCCGTCAGACGATCTTCTCGCCGCGCTGCCAGCAGCAGGCGAACTCCCGCCTCGGCAAATCGCATCGCACACGCAGCGCCGATGCCGGCACTCGCGCCGGTAATACAAACAATCTTCCCGGCCAATGAAATGTCCGGCGTTTTGCTGCTGGGTGCCGTCGTCATCGATCTCCTATTTGTCCACTTTGGATGCGCGCTCAGCCACGCGATATTGCCCAACCGCCCAGTCCATCAGGCCCATGTCGTTGTCGATAGCTGTAAGGAGCTGTTGTTCCAGATAATCGGACAGGCCGAGCCGGACACCGGCCGTTGCCGCGGCCTCGCGCAGCAGCCGCGTATCTTTCTCGGCCAGCAGAACCGTCGCCCCGGGGTGCTCCGGCGGATGCAGCATGACCTGGCCATAGGCGAGGTAAAATGGCGACTGAAACAGCGCTTCATTGACGGTTTTTAAGAATAATTCCGGATCGAGCCCCTGGGCCGACGCATACACGAACGCCTCACTCAACGTCTGCACCATTGCGGTAATCATGAAATTCCCGCCGAGCTTGAACGCATGGGCCTGCCAGGGTTCCGTCCCCACGATGGTCAGGCCGCGCCCAATTGCGTCAAGCACGCTTCGAACATGTTCCACAGTAGCTTTGTCGCCGGCGGCCACGATCCAGAGCCTGCCTTGCGCCGCGACATTGGGTCGCCCGAAAACCGGCGATGCTACATATCGCTGACCAGCTTGCGCGTGGCTCTCCATCAGCCGCCGCGACAATGCCATGCTCAGCGTGCCCAGCGCGATGTGTACCGCGTTCGCAGGCAGCGCCGCGAGTAAGCCATGGGGACCAAAGGCGACAGCTTCCGTGGCTTCATCGTTCGCAAGCATGGTGCAAACCACTTCGCAATTTTCTACTGCCGCATGGATGGAAGGCGCAACCGTTGCCGCCGGAATGCCAAGTTCTTTCGCGGATTTCGGCGACCGGTTCCACACCGTGACAGAATGCCCGGCCAACAACAGCCGCCCAACGACGGCTGTGCCCATTTTTCCGAGTCCGAGGAATGCAATCTTCATGGGAATGTATCGGCTGGCGCCGCGAACGAAGAAAGTATGGATGGTGGAGCTAGTCGGGATCGAACCGACGACCTCGCCATTGCGAACGGCGCGCTCTCCCAAACTGAGCTATAGCCCCACGTGACCTTCCGTAGTGTATCAGTGACTCTCGGCATTCGGAAAGAGCTGCCTGCCCGACCGATGCCAGGCCGCTGTGCGCTGGATCGCCTCGATCAGCGAAATTCCATCCGTCAACTTGAGGCTTTGTTTCGCCGCCTGCACCGAGGGAACATATCGCTGCACAGGAGCGCCCGGCACGGCGCTCCGCGCAATCGCGATCTCCGCTCCCGGGCAAATGGCCGCGACGACAGCCTCCGCGACGGCGCGAATGCTCAAGTCCTGCTCCGATCCCACATTGAACGCTCGCAGCGATTCGCCCTGAAACAACATCGTCCATAGCCAAACGGCTAGATCTGCGGCGTACATATACGAACGCATCGGCGTGCCGTCGCCATGGATGACGATGGGACCTCCGCGCATGGCATCGCGAATAAAATTTCCGATCGCAAAGTGGGCGTCGAGCGGAAGATGCGGCCCGACAAACGCAAAACATCGAGCGATCTTGCATTCCATGCCGGTGCGTGCAGACGACAAAGCGCACAGCATCTCCGCCAGGCGCTTGCCCTCGCCATATACAGAATTCGGACGCAACACATCCGGTGCGCCGCGATAGTCTTCCGCAATGTGCGTCATCTCCGACGGCTGCGGACCGTAGACCGCGCCCGAACTCGTCAACAGAAATTTTGCGGCGCCATGCGACTCGGCAAACTCCAGGCATCGTCGCGTGCCCTCGACAATGGTGGAAAGCTGCGACTCCGCTGTCTCCGCCGGATTGGTTTGCACGGATTCCGTGGCGGCGTGAATGACAAACGGGAACTCGCCAGATGGAAATGGAAAATCGCGTACATCGTCTTCGAGAAGTTCGATAGACGAGTGGTTGGCGAGATGCGGCGCTCGCCTACGAAATTTCTCCGAAGAGCGCGTCAGCACAACTGCCTGCGCCTGCAAGTGCATGGCTTGGTTCGCCGCGAGAAAACTCTCCAGCAGCCAGCAGCCGAAAAAACCCGTACCCCCGGTGATGAAGATGCGGCGTCCCCGCAATTCCTCCCACAGGTGCTCGGTTTTTTCCAGGATGGTCTCCAGATCCTGCGCAGACACGGGCGGGGCTGGCTGTGAAGTCGTCGTCATCGGTAAAAGTGTATACTCCGCTGCATCGGATACAGGCAACTCCTGCATCCATGCATAGAGAAAGCTTAACTTTACTTTCCAAAAATCGCGCAGGCGTGCTATGTATCAGGAGAAGAGGCGTGCAACCATGACCCCAGAACTTGGCGCTGTAAAAATCGGAAAAAAACTTGTCGGCGATGGACAGCCCTGCTACGTCATCGCGGAAATCGGCATCAACCACAACGGCAACCTCGACATTGCCAAACGCCTCATCAGTGTCGCAGTCGCGGCGGGATGCGATGCCGTAAAGTTCCAGAAGCGCACCATCGAAGTCGTCTATTCCGCCGAAGAATTGGCGCGCCCGCGAGAAAGTCCGTTCGGTACAACGAACGGCGACTTGAAGGAAGCGCTCGAATTCGACGTGGATGATTTCGCGGAAATCGATGCGTATTGCAAGGCGGTCAATATCCCATGGTTCGCTTCCTGCTGGGATGAAGCCTCGGTCGATGTAATCGCCACATTCGGCGTGCCCTGCTTCAAGATTGCTTCCGCCTGCCTGACCGACGATCATCTGCTGCGGCATACCCGCGCCAAAGGCAAACCGATCATCCTGTCGACTGGAATGAGCACCTATAAAGAAATCGATCATGCCATCGAAGTCCTCGGCAAACAGGATTTGGTCGTGATGCACAGCTGTAGCACCTACCCCGCGTATTACGAGGAGTTGAACCTGCGGGTGATTCCCACCATGCAGGCGCGCTACGGGGTGCCAATCGGCTATTCCGGCCATGAGACGGGAATCTCCTCCAGCGTTGCCGCAGCCGTGCTCGGGGCCTGCTCGGTCGAGCGGCACGTGACGCTGGACCGCTCCATGTGGGGCAGCGATCAGGCCGCGTCTCTGGAACCGAACGGCATTACGCGGCTCATTCGCGACATACGCCTGGTCGAGCAGTCGATGGGCGACGGCGTGAAGCGGGTGTACGAACGCGAACTGCCGATCATCAAGAAATTGCGCCGGGTCGGAGCGGGAGTTTGATGAATCAAATTCGTGCCATCGCTCTCGATGTCGATGGCGTTCTGACCGATGGCGGCGTCTGGTGGGGCCCGAACGGCGAGGAGTGGAAACGCTTCTCGTTCGCGGACATCATGGGAGTTTCGCTGGCGTGTAAGGCGGGCCTCATCATTACCTTGATCTCCGGT
>JAJZDO010001066.1 GCA_021805955.1 Acidobacteriota bacterium | reverse complement strand
CTGCTGGTCAGCTTCGAAAAATCGGAGGCCAGCTACGTCGCCTTGCTTTCCTTGGCCGCGGCCTTGATCTGCTGGAGACAGACCACATCTATTTACGGATAAGTTCTTAATGTTGTAATGCTAGATGCCTAGCTTGGCCAGCACTGCGACCGGGCAGCCTTGCCAGTAAGCCTGCGGTTCATTGCCGACATACGGCAGATCGCGGATTCCCATCTCGCTAGTGTAGAAGCCGCTGAGCGTCAGATCGCGAAACTGGTTGAAAAATGTGACGGCGCGGGCATCGTCCGGCGCGGCTTTTTGCGGCCATGCGATACGTTCGAGGATTTGTTGTTGCTCGTCCGAAGCGCAATCCACGAAACTCTGTTTGTAGCGGCGGTTGCACTCGGCGTCGAGCCAGGCCAGCCCCTGGCGAATCGCCACTAGAAGGTCGCCGCGCTGAAAGTCCAGCCAGTCGTCGATAAATTCAGGCACTCCCGCATCGGTGGCGCTGCCGGAAATTTCGTCCGCGGGAACGATCCAGTTGCTGAGCACGCCGACCGTGGTCCACTCGTGGGGACTCAGAACCCGGAGCTTCCAGGGAGTCGAATCCTCCGGCAGTGTGGGACCATTGGGGAGCGATTTGGCTACTTCAGCGGCGAATGACGAGAGAGGTAGAAGCCCCACCATGGGAAGGGCCATCATCATTTTCAGCATGGCACGCCGCTGGAAGCGAAGGGTCCTGTTCGTCCGAGTTGATGGTTCTACTGTGTCTCTCATTAGCCTTTCCTGAGTGACTTGTCTCGATTACACGTTCTGTACATGGACCTGCGCGGCGATATATTCGGAGGTGCGCCACGCCAGGGCCAAAATCGTCAGAGTAGGGTTCTTGTCCGACAGGCTGACGAATGGCGCTCCGTCGGTGACGAAAAGATTCTTGCAGTCCCAGGCCTGGCAGTGGGAGTTGAGCACACTGGTGTTTGGATCGTTGCCCATGCGCGCGCCGCCCACTTCGTGAAAACCCTGTCCACCCGCGGAAATTCCCCATTTTTGATCCGCCCCATAGGACTCAATGGCCTTGCCGCCCATCGTCGCTACAATCTGCTGAAACGTTTCCTGCATATGCCGGGCCATGTGAAGCTCTTCGTCGCTCCACTGGAAGTGGAATTTCAGGACGGGAATGCCCCACTTGTCCACGGCAGTTTTGTCGATTTCGCAGTAGCTTTGCTGGTTGGGAATCATTTCTCCTCTCCCCTGAAGGCCGACGAGCGAGCCATACAGGCTGCGGCTTCGCTGTTTCAGGGCCAAGCCATAGCCGCCGCCCAGCAAGGTTTCGGATCCAGTCAACAATCCTGGAGCTGGCATGCCGCGTCGGCCGCCGCCGATTTCAACGTGGTAGCCGCGTGAAAATGGGAGTTTCCCCTGCAACTGTTGCTGGTAGTTCCACCACGGCATGAAGAGATGCATTCCACCGACGCCGTCTTCATTATGGGCAGGCAGATTCATCATCGATGGAATCCATCCGGTTACGTCGGACATGACGGAATCCATCAGATAGCGGCCTACCAGTCCGCTGGAATTGGCCAGGCCGTCGGGGAAGCGTGGACTGCGGGAGTTCAGCAGCAGTCGCGTAGTTTCGCAGGCGCTTGCCGCCAGAACAATCACCTTCCCGCGCACCCGAACTTCCTCGCCGGATTTCTTGTCGATATAGGAAATGCCCGTGGCGCGTCCGTCAGGACCCGTCAGGACTTCCCGCGCCATCGCCCCGCAACGGATTTCAAGGTTCCCTGTGAGCTGCGCCGGATACAGCAGCACGTCCGGCGAGGAGAAGTTCGATCCCATCCGGCAGCCGCGATTGCACTGGGAAACATAGTGGCAGGCAGGACGATCATTGAGAGAGCGCGTGAGGACCGCCAGTCGAGAGGGGATGCAGGGAATCTTCAGGTCATTGCAGGCCTTTTGCACGAGAAGTTCGTAGCAACGGGGAGCCGGTGGCGGCTGAAATTTTCCATCTGGCAGGTTCTCCATCCCCTCGGGGGAGCCGAAGACGCCGATCAATTCTTCCGTCTTGTCGTAATACGGCGCGAGTTCCTCATAGGTAATGGGCCAGTCGAAGCCCTTGCCGTCGCGACTGTACGGTTTGAAGTCGTACGGGCCATTGCGCAGCGAGATGCGACCCCAGGCATTGGTACGTCCCCCCAACATGCGGGAGCGAAACCATTTCCAATCGGTCCCTGTAGCACAGGTGTAGGGTTCGCCCTCGACATTGTAGCCTCCGACGACGGCTTCAAATCCTCCGGGGCCGAACGGGGTTTTGGAGGCGCCCCGGTGCGGTGCATCGTAGCCCCACTCCAGCCATTTGGAGTCCTTGGCCGTGTTATACCAGTCCCCGGCTTCCAGCATCAGGCATTTGGCGCCGGCGCGCGTCAGGGTATATGCAGCCATGCCGCCGCCGGCGCCAGAGCCAACAATGATGGCGTCATACATGTCGCCGCTGAGAATGGACTGCATCATTTCGGGGAGTCTCCAGTGACGGTCAAAGTTGTTTGCTGATTCAGAGCGACGAGATGAATTTGCTTAACATTGTTGCCTTCGCGATCGAAGGTGATGGTTCCTGAGACTCCGGGAAAATCTCGTACCATCGCCAAATGGTCGCGCACGCGAGCGCGATTCGGGCCGGCGGCACGCAACGCGCGCACCGTCAGGCAGACGGCATCGTAGGCTTCGGCGGCGGCGGCGCTGGGAGAGCTTCCCGTTTGTTGGAGATAACGGCTGACAAAACTCTCTCTCGCGGCCACGTTCCGTCCGTCCGCTACAACCGTCCAGACGCCAACTGACGTCGGAGTACTCCCAGCCTGCCCGGAAAAGGCCAATCCGGAACCTGCCTGGGCCGCCTGCTGCGATAGATAGATAGGCGCGTGAATGCCGTCATTCTGGAGGGATGACAACACATTTTCTGCGATGTCCGCTCGCGTCCAGAGAACAATTGCCTGCGGAGGTTTCATGTGAATCCGCGCCAGGACAGATGCGAAAGCCGGATGGAGAGGATCGAGAACAAGCTCATCGGGAGCAGGCGCGCCCATCGAGCGGGCAGCCTCTTGCATCGCCGCGTTGCCACCCCGTCCGTCGTGGTCCGCATCGGAAATCAACAGAACACTCTTCAGGCCGCGTTTGCGGTAGAGGTTGTGGGCCATGATTTGCGCCTGAAGGTCATCGCCTGGGCCAAGCCGGAAGATCCAGGGAATGTCGATCTGCGTGGTCGTCGAATCGTTCGCGAGCGTGAGGATGGGAACGCCGATCCGGTTGCCGACCTGCTCGCTTACATGGGCGTCGGTGCCGTTGGCGGAGGTAATGAGTGCCACCACATTCTGCTGCAGCACCAGATGAAGGATCACGCCTGAAACGTGTCCCCAGGAAGGTCCGCTTTCATCTCCAATGGCAAGCTTTACTCGGAGTCCTGCGGGCATGGGGCGCTGGGTCGCATCCTGCAATGCCATTTTGGCGGCCGCAACCAGCGCATTTCCTTCGGCCTTCTCTGATCCACGCAGCGGCGCTAGGAGCCCGATGTATAGCACCGGCTCCGTCAGGTCGTATGCGGATTCCCGTCCCGGTCCCGCATAACTTTCGCCATCGGTGGCGATGGAAGCGTAGGGGACAGCGGTCTTCGTTTTGCTCTGCGCCGAAGCCCATCGGCCGGCGGCCGGTTGCAGTAGAAAAACAGCAAGCATCGCCGCTGAAGCCAGGATAGTTGCTACGTTGCTGTGGGCCCGGCTTGACATAGAGTGATCGATAGCGCTCATCGCAAAAACGACACCGGTTTCCCGTGCCAATCCGTGCGTTGTTCCGGCCAGTACACAAACTGACCATTATGAATTTTGGCGAAGGTGACAGGGGCAATATTGTTCAGAGTGTAGTCGAAGAAAGCGATCCCGCTGACCCCGGGGTAACGCTTCATCTCATACTGCCGCAGCGCATCCATGATCTTTCCACGGTTAAGACCAGCCTTCTGAATGGCGGCAATCAGGATATTCATGCCGTCATAGGCATAGGCGGCATACGCATCGGGTTCCGTGTGGAAGCGATCGAGAAAGCGCTGGCGAAATTGTTGCCACGCTGGATCGGTGCGGGTGGGGTTGATGGCGCTGATCATCACCAGGCCCTCCGCTGCCGGACCCGCGATTTTCAGGACTTCCGGATAGCAGATTCGGCTGGAGCCGAATACCGGTTGGTGCATTCCCATGGCGCGCATTTGCTTCAGGACCAAACCAGCTTGCGAGGCATCTCCCCAGATGACGAGTCCATCGATTCCGGACGCCTTCAAGGTTTCGAGTTGCGCAGAAAAATCTGTGGTGTCGGGCGCGTACCAGACTTCGACCAGCGGCTGATGGCCGATGCGACGCGCGGTCTCGAAAAATACATCTTTCCCTGCCCGGCCGTAACGGTTGTTGCCCTGCAGAATGCCCACGCGCTTCAAGTGGCGTTGGTTGAAGACGTAGTCGGCCAGCGCGTACCCCTGCTGGCGATCGTCAGGGAAATTGTGCATCAGCCAGGGAATGCGGGTTTGCGTCACGGTGGGATCGTTGGTCGCCGTATCCATGATCGGCAGTTCGAGCTTCAGCGTGGCGCGCAATTCGATATGGGTGGAGGCGGAGTCGACGGAACCCAGCATGGCCCAGTCATGATCGTCGTAGACCATGTTTACGATGGCCATCGAGGAGGCACCCCACAGCGGAAGGTCGTCATGCACCTTCAGGGCGAAAGACTTTCCGCGATAGCCGCCGTGAGCGTTGGCATCTTCAACGGCCATCTGGGAGCCACGCAGCATGGCGATTCCATAGGGGAAATCGTAGTTGTTCGCATCCAGCGGCCCCAGAAATCCGATATTGATCGTCTTCAGCGCGGCCAGGTCGCCGTCCGGCCTCTCGCGGGCAGCGCCGTAGTATTCCAGCGTGGAGGAATCCACGAACCAGTCCTGATAGGGCTTGCGGTAGCGTCCGTAAGGCACAGCAGCAGGAGGCATGTTGGCGTAGGGGATGGCGGTCGGCGCTTGTTTCGCGGGAGTTGAGGTAGGAGCGGACTGAGCCCTGGCGGGTAGCGTCAGGAGGCAAGCCAGCGCAACGATCAGGGCCGCGGCGCCGTTTCGAATTTTCAGGACCACGACGTTCCTTCCTTTCATTCCCCGCCTCAACTCCGGCTGGGCAAAGCCTTTCCATGCTTCTGGCTCTCGCTGCTCCGCATCCACGCCGCTGTTCCTGGCGAAAACGCTGGGCGCGGCCCGTCCATCATGCCATCCTTGCTGTTGGCGCGGATGGTGGGTTGCGCGGCTTACTGGCCGCCGCGCGGGCCGACGAGAAATTCTCCTCCGTCTCAAAGATGGCCATGGCTTCCATTTCAACCAGCAGGCTTGGCCAGCACAAAATCGCCTGAATCCCGGTGGAAGCGGGCAGAGGATCCAGACCCTGTTGCCGAAAGAACTCAGTGCGTATTTCGTTGAATGCAGCATAGTCGCGCTCGATGTCGCGGAGGTAACAGGTGGTCCGGACGACATCCTTCCAGGTAGCGCCTTCCGATTCCAGTAAGTCCGTAATGTTCTGGTAAGCCCGCCAGGTTTGCGCCCGGAAATCTCCTGGGTGTACGGTCTGGCCCTGCTCTCCGACGCTGGCGGTGCCGGAGATAAGAAGGACTGTGATTCCTTTGATGTCCAGCCGCATGCCGCGGGAGAACGACGACGGGTGCTGATAGCAGTAGGCCTCGTTCAAGGCGTGAGGCGCGGAGATTGCCTTCTTCGCGATGGGCTTGTGAGCGCGACGCTTTTTTGGCGTAGCTGCAGCTTCCATTTCGATGGTTGTTTCGCGCATGGAAAATTACTCCTTGTGGGGCTGGCGAATGCCGTGGCTGAGGCCCTTGGCCGTACCCACCCAAATGTCGTCCCCTTGAAAATCGAGATTCAGAATGTAGTTGTGCGCCAAGGTGGTGCTGGATGCGATCCGGTGCTTGCTGCCGTCCGGACGAGTAATGAGGATTTCTCCGCGTCCGGTTTTGAGATTAGGTCGGTATGTGACCCAGGTGTTGGTCGCAGTATTGAATTCGCTGAGACCCTTCTGCGTACAGCTCCACACTTCATTGCCGCGCGACTTTACCGCATTGATGAAATTCGAAGGCAGGCCGCTGGATGCGAACAACTACGA